>CAHJXH010000006.1 GCA_903644075.1 Sphingobacteriaceae bacterium
GCAAGCGTCCGCTTGTGCCTGTATAATATGTCACAAGCGGACGCTTGCGCCAGAACGGTGTGGGTTGGAGCTTATCGATTCCCGGCTCTTCGATTCTGTTTCCGTACCTCAATGACGGGTATGTTGCAGCTTGCCTGGATTCTTGACTCTCGATTCTTGACTCTATTTAGGAGAGGTCATTTTGTATCAGTACTTCCCACTTCTGTATAAATTCTCCCAGAGCACCCGCCATACCTTTGTTATCAACATTAACACATAAAACAATGTCAAAAACAATTTTCATTACAGGCGCTTCACGCGGATTTGGTAAAATATGGGCTGAAGCATTTTTAAAACGCGGCGATAAAGTTATTGCCACTGCCAGAAACCTCGATACATTAAACGACCTGGTAGAAGCTTATGGCGATAGCATATTGCCCCTTCAACTGGATGTAAACAAACGCGATGCAGTTTTTGCAGCTGTAGCTAAAGCCAAATCACACTTTGGCACTATCGACACCTTAATTAACAATGCAGGTTATGGCCTGTTCGGCACTATTGAAGAAACTACCGAGCAAGAAGCCCGCGACCAGATAGAAACTAACGTGTTCGGTTTATTATGGGCTACGCAAGCAATACTACCAATAATGCGCGAGCAAGGCCACGGTCACATTATCCAGGTATCGAGCGTATTGGGTATTGCTACCCTACCGTTATTAGGGTTATATAATGCCTCAAAATTTGCGGTAGAAGGCTTAAGCGAAACATTGGCAACAGAGGTTAAAGGTTTCGGCATTAACATCAGCTTAATTGAACCTAACGGTTTTGCGACTGATTGGGCAGGGCCGTCAGCCATTCAAACTACACCTATGGACGTTTATGAGCCAGTTAGGACAGACTTTCAGGCTCGCATGAGTAATCCTGACACTTTCGGTATTCCCGAAGCTACTATCGATGCAGTATTGAAACTGGTTGATGCTGCTAACCCTCCGTTACGTTTGTTCCTGGGCAAGGTAGGTTTACCATGGGTTAAACAGGTATACGAAGGCCGTTTAACTGAATGGGAAGAATGGGCCGATATAGCTACTGCTGCACACGGTAAATAAGCCAAATTAATTTTACAAGGGTACGACTAAGTACCAAAGCGGTATCAGTAACTTTATATTACTGATGCCGCTTTACCATTAACAATGCTGTATGAAACATTTTAAAAGCCTGACAGAAATGCACCGCTGGAACGGATTTCCACCACCCGAGAATCCGTTGATGAGCCTGTACCGATGCAACAACACCTGCACCATTGGCGACAGGGAGTTTACCACCGATTGCTATATGATCGGCTTTAAAAAATTAAAGAGCGGCATATTTTTGTACGGCCGCACTAAGTATGATCACGAGTCGGGCTTTATGTCTTTCGCCAAACCGCGTCAGATTATTGAAATGAAGAACCTGGAGTTTGAAGAAGACGGCTTTTTAATATTTTTTCATGAAGACTTTTTAAATGGGCATCCGCTTCACGCTGAAATTAAAAAGTATGGCTACTTTGAGTATGAGACTAATGAAGCACTCCACCTCTCTCCAACGGAAGAGCGTACCATTTGGGAGCTGCAAAATAAAATTGAAACCGAATACTTTAACAACCAGGACGAGTATAGCCGCGATATTATCCTTGGGCATATCGATTCTATCTTAAAATATTCACAACGCTTTTATAAACGCCAGTTTATTAACCGCAATGTGGCTTCGGGTAAAATGGCATCCAAATTTAACAAGGCCCTTTCGGCGTATTTTGAAAAAGGATACCTTTTAGAGAAGGGACTGCCTACGGTTAACTTTATGGCCGAAGAATTAAACTTATCCCCACGTTATCTGAGCGATTTACTGAAACAGGAAACCGGCAAAACCGCCATGGAGTTGATCCACATTTTCCTGATCTCTGAAGCAAAAAATATTTTAACAGGGTCGGATAATAACATTGCTGAAACCGCATATTCTTTAGGTTTTGATAACCTGCCTTATTTTTCAAGGCTATTTAAAAAGGAAGTCGGTGTTAGTCCGCTGCAGTTTAGGAAGCAGATATTAAACTGATTAATACCCTTTATTATAGTAAAAAGCCAGCTTAATGCTGGCTTTTGGCGTTTTATAAGTAATAGCCCTCGAATAGACAGCCTTAGGAGAATCCCTCCTCAGGGACTACTGTGTCCCCACAAATCTGATTAACATAAACTATACCCCCTTATGAGCGTTTCTAAAAAGTACACTGACAGTAGTTTTCCCCAATATAGGGGAATGCAAAGACATTGCTAATACCACCAACCTTAATAAGGGGTATAAATTGGGACTTTTTCAAAGATGTGGGCCCCCAAGGAGAATGACTCAATACACTGTTCTGATTATCAATCCATCCCCTCAAAAATATATTTCACAAAACACTTGCAACATTAAAATTTACATATACATTTGTAGTGTACTACTAAACTAATACACTAATGATACAATTTGAGAATTTATCCTTTGGTTATAGTCGCAATAAATTGCTGTACAGAAACCTAAACTTATCAATCCAAAGCGGGAGCATTTATGGACTGCTCGGCAAAACGGCGCCGGCAAATCAACCCTACTTAAAAACATGGCGGGCACTTTGTTCCCGGTCGAGGGCAGTATTACCATTAATGGTATGCAACCACAAAAACGCAAGCCTTCGTTTTTATCAAGTATTTACTACATCCCCGAGGATGTATATGTACCACATTTAACCGTGCGGAAATATAAAAACCTGTTTGCGCCTTTTTATCCCAAGTTTAATGCCGACAGCTTTTACCAATACTTGCACGAGTTTGAAGTAAACGTGGACAGCAAGTTGAACCGCCTGTCATTCGGTCAGCAGAAAAAATTTGTGATTGCCTTTGCCCTGGCTTGCAACACCCCGGTTTTATTGATGGATGAGCCTACCAACGGACTGGACATCCCATCCAAATCGCAGTTCAGGAAGCTAATTGCATCAGTGATGAATGAAGATCGCATTATCCTCATTTCCACCCACCAGGTGCGCGACCTCGAAAACATGATCGACAATATTATCATTGTAGACAATGGCAATGTGCTGCTGCACGAGCCTGTTGGCAATATTACCGGTAAGCTTTGCTTTAAAACAGTGAGCGAGGTACCTGCCGGTGCCAAAGTACTGTACCAGGAACGCAGCCTGCAGGGAAGTGCCATTGTAATAGAAAACACAACCGGTGAGGATTCGAAACTAAACCTTGAGCATCTGTTCAACGGTATTATTGAGAATCCATCACTCACTAAAAAGATATTTGAAACCGCCTAAACCTCATCATCATGAACGACACTTTTAACCTACAACGATTTGGCTTTCTATTTAAGAAAACCATTTTGGAGCGCCCCCTGCAGTTGCTGGGCATTATGGCACTGGCGCTTATTGCTACGCTAATTATTTTTTCTGTTTGCGTTTATTTTAACCATTTTGATAGCGCCCATCTTTTATCTTTTCCATGGGGATATGTCGGCGGCGGCGTTATCTTGTCATCTGTAATTTTTGGCTATTTCAATACCAATTCAAGTGGATCGGCCTATTTAACTTTACCTGCATCAGCGTTTGAGAAATGGCTTTGTGGGGTGCTTATCTCTGGCGTTTTATTTACCTGTGTGTTTTTGGTGTTTTACCGCTTAATGGATTTAAGTGCTGTTGCCATTTACCACAACAATCTTGATAAAAGCATACCCGATTACAAACATCTTTATGAAATGGCTCACATATACCAATTGGACGACACAAAAGTACGGTTCAATTATTTTGTCTTCGCAAATTTTGCCGGGGCAGCATTATTAGGCTCCTTATATTTTAACAAGGCCAATTTTATTAAAACAGCCATGGTTATAGTTGTTTTGTTTGCATTTGTAATGGGTGTTAACTGGCTTATTGCCCGCATGTTTTTCATGAATGTAAATTCGGCATTTCCGTTTTTAAGTGTGGGTTTGCAAATTGGAAATGATTACCGCATGATCAACGTATCGCCCGAAGCTGAAGAAAGATTTACCGCATGCCTTAAATATGTAGTACCGGTTATACTTTGGCTTACAGCCTACATCCGCTTGCGCGAAAAAGAAATTTAACATGGAATTTAGAAATCAACAAGCCATATACCTGCAAATAGCCGAGTATGTGTGCGAACAAATACTGCTTAAACAATGGCCATCAAACGCCAAAGTTTTAAGCATCCGCGACCTGGCCGTAATGATGGAAGTAAACCCCAACACGGTGCAGCGCGCCTATGATTTTTTGCAGCAGCGCGAAATCATAGTGAACAAACGCGGCGTAGGTTATTTTGTGGAAGAGGGCGCTATTGATAAAGTAATAGCCCTGCGCAGAGAGCAATTTATTGAGCACGAACTGCCTGTATTTTTCAGGAACGTGTACTTGCTTAAAATGCCTTTAGATGAGATCCAATCGCGCTATAATCAATTTATTGACGACAACTTTAAAGAAAAATAGATCATGATATTTAAAAGAACAGCCCTGAAATTAAGCACGATGATATTGCTTGTTTCGCTGATATTAATCACAATCGGCCTGTTTGCATCAAACATGGCCCTTAAAACCGAGTACAATAAACTCGATAAAACTGACAGGTACTGGAACATGAACACCGTATTAAGTCAGCCTTTTAGGCACCTGAAAATTGAGGGCGGCAACGTAACCCAAATTGTTTTTGAACAAGCTCCAACTTCAGCCGTGCGCATAGCTAAATACTGGACCGGGTATAAAAAAGAGAGCAATTTTAAAGCTTACGTAAGTAATGACACCCTGCATATCAGCATGGTTTATAACCCTAAAAGTGGGGCCAATCGCGAGTGGATGAGCAATACTTCTTTAATCCGTATTTCTGCCCCGCAGCTGTTGTCTGTTAATATTAATAACACCAACTTCGAGTGGGATAACCTGAAACAGAATAATTTGAACGTTAGTATGAAAGGAAAATCTGGTTTTAGGGTTGAGAGTATGGTGAATAACATCGACACCTTGAACATTACCCAACACGATTCAACAAATGCCATATTCGATTTTTCCTCTGGCTACAAAGGCCCCAGAGCCATCAACTTTCAGCATGTTAACGCTGATCTATATAATCATGCTACACTAAATATTGGCGCCGGTTATGCCAGCGATCTCAAATTAAATATGGGCGATAGCTGCTCTGTAATACTTTCTGGTAAATCGGTAAGTAAACTGCATAAATAGATATACCTTATTTATTAATAATATTTGAGCCGGGCTTTATGCCCGGCTTTTTTTGTACTTCATTTTCTTCCTATCTTAACCACAAATCCAAAATGCATGAAATTTCGCCTGCTTTTACTCGTATTGTTTACACTTCTTATTTTTAACAGTCATGCCCAGCTAAAACCTCATGAAGGATACGTACAGGTAAAAGGCGGCCGCATCTGGTACAAAGTAGTAGGCGCAGGTAAAGGCACTCCACTGCTCATTTTGCACGGCGGCCCAGGCAGCAGGAGTTGTGGCGATATTGCAGGTTACTCTGCTTTAGGTAACGAGAGGCCAGTGATATTGTACGATCAGTTAGGCTCCGGCTTTTCCGACCGCCCTACAGATCCAACTTTATGGGTTCTACCACGTTTTGTGGATGAAATTACCGCTTTAAGAAAAGCGCTGAATTTAAAAGAGATTAACATCCTCGGCAGTTCATGGGGAGCTGCTGTTGTGGCCGAATATATGCTTACGCAGAAACCCACAGGTGTTAAATCTGTGATATTTGCCGGTCCGCTGCTGGGGACTGCACGGTGGATTAAGGATGCACAGATCCTGCTGAACCAGATGCCGAAAAAACTACAGGATACCATCCACAAATATGAAGACCTGAAACAATACAATGCCCCGGCTTACGTGGCTGCAACAGATTCATTCTACGCCCGATATCTGGAACACAAGCAATACCCTGCGCCAAAATCGCCACTTTGCGAAGGCGCCAAAGGTTTCAACACACAGGTATACAACTACATGTGGGGGCCAACCGAATTTAACTGCACCGGCACCCTCCAAACCTGGACACGTATCCCCGATCTGCACCGTATCACCCAGCCTGTGCTCTTCATAGCCGGCCAATATGACGAGGCACGCCCCGAAACGATGTACGAGTTTCAGAAATTGGTTAGAGGTTCAAAAGTGGCGATAGTACCCAATGCTGGTCATCATAAATTGCAGGATAACCCGGAGAATTATATTGGGGAGATCAGGAAGTTTTTGAAGGGGAAGTAACGCTTTCCCCTTGTCATTCTGAATGTAATGAAGAATCTTCTTCGCCCTGTATTGCGGCCCAACATAACGCAGAAGATTCTTCGCTATCGCTACCCATGACAAAACAGCAAAAATAACGCGTACTGAACTGCACCCACAAACCCTTAATACTCTAATAATTGTGGCATCTTAATTTTCGGATAGCACTACATCAGCCTCATCACACCCTTTTATAGAAAATTGAGCAACCACCACTTTTTCTTTAGTTCGTTTCTTTTTGAGAGAAAAAGAAATGAACATTCACTGACGATTCATAACGCACTCTACCCTTCCTAATGGAAAACGAATTTTCTGCGCTATTAAAGTCAGTGCGAATCGGTCTGAGATTATTAATGTCGTGTTATTTTTCGTAGGTATTAATGAGCTCCCTTCGGTCGGTTGTCTTCGTACCTCAATGACGTGCTTTATTGACGTTTGTTAAATAATTAAAGACTTTTACGATACCGTTAACTCACCCCGCAAATCCATCTCCATATACTCTTTAACCTGTTTAGGGTCATCATAGTTGCCTAAGAGGTACATGGCTTTGGTAATGGCTGCTTCGTAAGTCATGTCGTAACCGTTGGTTACGCCAATGTCTTTGAGTTGCTTGCTGGTTTCATAACGGCCAAGTTCAACGGTGCCCACTTTACATTGCGAAATATCGATAATTACCTTACCGCTATCTATCGCTTGTTTAAGCAGGTCAATAAACCATTGGTCGGTACTTGTATTACCGGCACCGAAGGCTTCCATTACTACGCCTCTAACATCGGCAGAAAGGATATTTTCAACAACTTTGGGGCTAATACCCGGATATAGCTTTAACACGGCTACATCGCTGGTTAGTTTTTGGTGGATAATGAGTTTCTCATCGTTTTGCGGATGGCGTATATCATTGATACTGAAACGCAAATGCACGCCCGACTCGGCCAGTATTGGATAATTAGGCGAACGGAAGGCTTCGAACTTAGATGAATTGTATTTAAACGCGCGGTTACCGCGGAATAATTTATAATCGAAATAGATACAAACCTCTGGTACACGTGCTACGCCGTTCTTTTTGGCTTTGGCAATTTCAATGGCGGTCATCAGGTTTTCCTTAGCATCGGTACGGATTGCGCTGATAGGCAGTTGCGAACCGGTAAAGATTACCGGCTTACCTAAATTTTCGAGCATAAAGCTCAGCGCAGCAGCCGAGAATGCCATGGTATCAGATCCGTGGAGGATCACAAAGCCATCTACATCGTCGTAATGTTCTTGTATTAATCCGGCTAACTTGCTCCAGATTGCTGGGTTCATATTTGATGAATCGATAACCTCGTCGAAAGAGTGCACCTTGATGCGGCAGTTCAGCCTTTCAAGTTCGGGCACATTATCCATGATCTGCTCAAAGTTAATGGGCTTTAGCACCTTCGTTTTTGGATCGCTCATCATACCTATTGTCCCTCCGGTATAAATGATCAGTATCTGGCACATGTATTATTATGGTTTATTGATAAAAATATAAAAATAAGTCAATATTGCAGGGTCATATTGCAAATATCGTTTTCGAATTATCTGTTGTAATCCGTGCAACCTCTGCTACATCAATTTGATGCAGGTCGGCAATTTTTTCGGCTATGTATTTCAGGTATGCGCTTTCGTTGGGTTTGCCCCTGAATGGCACCGGCGTTAAATACGGCGAGTCTGTTTCTAAAACCAAATATTTTAAATCAATCTGTGCTACAACTTTATCCAGCCCGGCATTTTTGTAGGTAACTACACCGCCTATGCCCAGGTAAAAGCCCAGGTCAATTACTTTATGCGCCTGCTCTACCGTGCCCGAAAAGCAATGGAATATACCCCGAAGCTTATCGTCGTTTAAACGTTGTAATACTTCGTAAGTTTCGTCGAAAGCGTCACGGCAGTGGATCACTATCGGCAGATCGAGATCTTTAGCCCAATTGATTTGTTGCTCAAAGGCCTGCAGTTGTTCGGCCAATAAGGTTTTGTCCCAATACAGGTCAATACCAATTTCGCCGATGGCATAGATCTTCCTTCCGGCACCAGCTGTTTTGATCTTTTCTATTTCTTCCTGCCAGTTTTCTTTCACGTCGCAAGGGTGCAAACCCAGCATCGGGAAAAAGTTTTCGGGCCAGCGATCAACAATATCAAACATCAGCCCAACAGAGCTAACATCAACATTCGGGAGAAATAAGCGGGAAATATTGTTATCAAGGCAGCGCTGCAGCATTTTGGCCTGCTTGCCTTCATCGGTTTCGTAATAAAAGTGGGTATGCGTATCGGTGTATACCATGCTGCAAATGTAAAAAGCCTTCTGTTATTGGCAGAAGGCTTTTTCACTTTATTTTGTTATTAATTTGTCTTTTTTGTTGCCGTCGACTTTTTTGCGGTCGTTGTCGTTTTTTTCGCCGTTGTACTTTTCGTAGCCGTGGCCGGTTTGGTTGCCGGGGCTTTATGCGGCGCCGGTTTAACTTTTACCAATTCTACATCAAACACCAGGGTACTGAAAGGTGCAATATCTTCACCCGCTCCTTGCGAGCCATAAGCCAGCGTAGATGGAATTACGAATATTGCTTTTGAACCTTGGTTCAATAACAGCAAACCTTCGTCCCAGCCTGGTATTACCTGGCCCTGGCCAACAACCACTTTAATTGGCTCGTAGTTACGGCCTGGTTGGTTTAAGCCACCAGCCTGCGCTACCGATTGTATGCTAGAATCGAAAACCTTACCGTTTAACGTACGGCCGGTATAATTTACCAGCAAGGTATCGCCCGCTACCGGTTTACGGCCGATTGATGGTTGTGTGATAACATATTTTAACCCGCTTGGCGTAGCTTTTACAGCCAGCTTATTGTCAGCAATATATTTATCGGCAATAACCAACTCATTTTGCTGCATTTTGGCAATAGCACCATTTTTCTCAGCAATAGCTTCGGCAAGCGTTTGTACTTTTTCTATTTTAATGGTAAAAACAATATTGCTTTTGGGCGTTAAAAATGCCGGGCGCTCAGTTTCGTGGCCTTTAAATACAGAGTCGACAGGTACACGCACTAGAGCGCTATCTTTTGCAGATAATAATGGAAAAATATCCATCAGATCGGCAACGTTTTGCGAAGGCTGTACTTTAATTTGTACCGGGTGGCCGGCGGTATAAGTACTAAACAATACCGAATCTTTATCAGTTCTTTCAACCACCTGGAAGGTCACAATATTATCCGGCTGAATTTTCGGCGTAGTATTATGCGTAAAAATTTGGTATTGTGCGCCTTTAGGGGTTATGGTTGTAACCTGTGCATTTGCCGCTGTGCCCAGCAGGGTAAGACCCAATGCGTATAAAAAAAATCTTTTCATGGTATATTACAGAAAAAAGGCTGCACAAATTAATGTGCAGCCTTTTATATTTAATTCAAATTATCTTGTAGCCGGTTGCGTTGGCATTTGTACCGGTGGTAATTGCGGTTTTGGCGCGTTAGGATTTGGATGAACAATATCCAAAACCTCTATGCTAAATGCCAATGGTGTGTATGGGCCAATTGCCTGCATACCACGCTCGCCGTAAGCCAGGCTAGACGGGATTACGAAGGTTGCTTTAGCACCTTTGTTTAATAAACGTAAACCCTGGTCCCAACCCGGGATAACACCTCCTACACCAACAGGGATGCGGATTGGTTTGTACGGCTGCATTGGGTTAAATGTCTTAGCTTTTACAGCTACATCTTTAAAGCTGGTATCAAATACTTTACCGTTTAAGAATGTACCGGTATAGTTAACTACAACGGTATCACCTTTCACTGGCAGAGGGCCGGCACCCGGGGTTGTGATCTGATAGTATAAGCCAGAATCTGTTTTGGTAACATTCAGTTTGTTATCAGCAATGTATTTTTTGATTTTGCCCGGCTCTAAATCTTTTACTTTAGCAGCTTCGCCTTTAAAGTAATCTTCAACTTTGGCAGAAAAAAGCTGATCTGTTAAGGTACCTTTTTGAATTACCTTGTTAACCTTAACCTCGTAAATGATGTATTTACCTTTGAAGCCAGGAGGCTTAGGCAAATTTTTCTTGAACAACGAATCGGCGTTGATTTTAATCACCGCGCTGTCGCCTTCGCTCATCATCAATAAAGCTGAGTAAACATCACCTTTATAAGGTAATTTAACAGGCATTGCAAAAGCTACCGGTTTACCGGCATCATAGCTGCTGTATAATACAGAATCGCCATCGGTTTTGGTGATAATGTTAGCGCTGATAAAGTCGCCACCTTTAATAACAGGAGTGGTTTTGTCATCCACTATATTATAAAGTAATCCGCCGTCTCCTTGTTTAAATCCACCGTTACAGCTGGCCAGGCCAATAGCTGCAACCGCGAAAAGCATTAGGTTCTTTTTCATTTCTATTTCTTATTGTATTAAAAGTGTTTTATAATTTGGTAATAGTGCTTTAAACTGTTCAATAACCGTTTCCAGTGGTTCATCGCTTTGCCCGCCTGCCGCATTGCGGTGGCCGCCGCCGTTGAAATACTTTTTACAGATCTCATTTGCCGGAAACTCGCCTCTCGACCGTAAAGAAAGCTTCACCTTATCTTTACGCTGTACCATAAAGGCCGCTAATTTTATGCCCGAAATGGATAGTGCATAGTTAACAATACCTTCTGTATCTCCGGTGTTAATATCGTATTTTTTTAGCTCATCTGCCGTAACAGAAATATAAGCTGCATTAAACTCAGGTAAAACCACCAATTTGTTAGCTAAACAATGGCCCAGGAAGCGTAAACGGTTTTCTGTTGCGCTATCGTATACCAGCTCATGTATCCTCCAGTTAACCGCACCGGCATCAATCAGGTCGGCAACAACGCGGTGAACTGCGGCTGTGGTATTAGGCAAACGGAACGAGCCCGAATCTGTCATGATACCTGTATAAAGGCAGGTGGCCACATCTTTATTAACCAAGGCCTTATCATTAAGCTCTGTGGCAATAAAATCATAAACCAATTGAGCGGTAGCACAGGCATTGATATTCCAGTAACGATAATCATCAAAATCCTGAGGTTCCAGGTGATGATCGATCATTATTTTATAAGCGCCACTGTTTTGTACCTGCTCGCCCATTTCGTTAATACGGCCAAGGGCATTAAAATCGAGACAGAAAATTAACTCTGCCTCAGCAATCAACTCGTTCGATTGCGCTACGTTATCGGTATAAATGATCACCTCTTCATTACCCGGCATCCAATCAAAATACTGCGGATAATCTGTAGGGGTAATAACTTTTGCATGGTGCCCACGTTGTATTAAATAATTATATAAGCCTAAAGACGAGCCTAAAGCATCACCATCTGGTTTATGATGGGTGGTAATAACTATTTTTTTAGGCTGCTCTAAAAGGGCTGCAAGCGAAGCAATATCTAACATCAATCAAAAAAACGAAGTGCAAAGCTAATTAAATAAATTAAATAGCAATCAGCTTTATTTGAGTTAAAGTCTTTAATTATCAGTATAAAACCCTACTTTTGCGCCAATTTTGCAACACAATGGAAAGTAACAAAACATTCACAATGATTAAACCCGATGCCGTTGCTAACGGACATATCGGAGGTATATTAGATCAGATCATCAAAGCCGGATTCAGTATAAAAGCAATGAAGTTAACTGCACTTAGCGCCGAAAAAGCGGGTGAGTTTTACGCAGTTCACAAAGAGCGTCCTTTTTATAGCGACCTGGTTAAATTTATGTCGAGCGGACCAATTGTAGCGGCTATTTTGGAGAAAGATAACGCTGTTGAAGAGTTCCGTAAACTGATCGGTGCTACTGACCCTAAAAAAGCAGACGAAGGTACAATCCGTAACCGTTTTGCAGAATCTATCGAGGCTAACGCTGTACATGGTTCAGATTCAGACGAGAACGCAGCTATTGAAGGCAGCTTCTTCTTTTCTGCTTTCGAAAGAGTTTAATTAGGATTTCTTTAGAAGAAATTTAAATAATGAATAGCGAAAAACTATTCGTTATTTTTGTATGTTGTAGTTTTTAAAATTTGTATTTAGTAGCTTTACTATTAATCGGCAGGTAAACCACATTTACAGGCTGATAACCAAGTAATAAAGCCCCTATTAACTAATAATAACCTCCAAAAAGTACAACAATGAATAATCTTAAATTAATACTAAGATACGTGCTCTATATAGTTTCGATCCCGTTGATCGTTATGGGGAGCTTCGATTTATTCGTAAATCACCCTGAGGTGCAGTTGGCATTTTGGGTACCGGGTTTGGTACTTATTGCTTATTCACTAATCCGCGACGATTTATATGCCCGCTTACGTTTGGTTAAAGGAAGATAATATCCTCAACCAATGCTGAACCAGAGCGTTCATTGATGTTTGCCACGATTTGAGTACGCACCAGCATCAATTCATTTTTAATAACCGAAGACTCTAATCTTAAAAAGAGCTTTTTATCCCTGATGAAAAGCTCTTTTGTTCTGTTAGCTACAGACTTGCCCACTAGTTCGGGCCAAAGCGCAGCAATACCGGTTTCATCAAATTTGCGTTTTATCTTATATACCTGCATCATTTGCTCAATGGCATCTTTCAGGGTTTTATCGTTAGTCTTGCGCATTTACTTCTCCTCCGGTTACACTAAATAATTTATAATTCACATCAATGCCGTTAAGCACACTCGCCACACGCTGCTTGCTGGTATCAGTTATAAAAACCTGCCCAAAGTTATGGTCAGATACCATTTGCATCAACTTGGTAACACGTAATTCATCAAGCTTATCAAAAATATCATCGAGCAACAATAGTGGTTTAAATCCTTTTTGCTGATACAGAAAAGTGTATTGCGCCAGCTTTAGGGCAATTAAAAAAGATTTCTGCTGCCCTTGCGAGCCAAACTTTTTCATCGGCATGCCATGGATGCTAAACAACAGGTCGTCGCGATGGATACCGGCTGATGTACGCTGAAGAACCCTATCCTTATCGGCATACTTTAACAGCAAATCGGCCAGGCTATCATTAATTAATTGCGATTCGTAGATCAACTCAACCTGTTCTGCGTCGCCGCTTATAAAGCGATAGTGCTCATTAAATATAGGTGTAAATACATCCATAAAAGCTTTACGCTTTTCGAAGATGCGCGCACCGAGCACAACCAATTGCTCATCGAAAACTTCGAGCAGGCTGATATCAAATCGCCCGCTTTCATTCATCCGTTTTAAAACAGCATTACGGTTTACGAGGATCTTATTATAGGCAATCAGCTCGTCGAGGTACTGGTTATCGGTTTGCGAAATCACATTATCTACAAAACGGCGGCGCTCTTCGCTACCTTCTATAATAATAGATACATCATAAGGCGATACCATTACCAGTGGAAACAAACCAATATGATCGGCCAGCCGCTGGTAGTCTTTCTTATTACGCTTAAACTGCTTTTTCTGATTGCGCTTTACCGAGCAGGCCACAGTATCGGGCTGCTCACCTTTAATAAAGGTGCCATTTACGATGAAGAAATCAGTGCCTTGTTTTATCTGCTGAGTATCTATCGGGTTAAAATAACTTTTGCAGAGCGATAGGTAATGAATGGCATCCAGCAAGTTGGTTTTACCTGCGCCATTATTGCCCGTAAAAGCATTTACACCGGGGCTAAGCTCGAGCCTGGCTTCGGCATAATTTTTAAAGTTGATAACAGATAATTGCTGCAGGTACATAATAAGGTTTCAAAGTTAGCAATTAGCCGTAGGGTTTTAAGCGATGTGAAGATTTAAAGTAATGGAGTAAGGTCATGTTCCTTATATTATCAATGTATCAGGATATTTATAGCACATTCAAATACTGTTAACATGCCTGATAAGTAAATTAAATCGAATGTACTCATTGCTATATTATGGCGTTCCCTGCGGGCCAGGCTTTCCGCTCATACTACACAGGCATTAGCCACAGGCCGGTATCCGCTACAATCCTTAACGCGAGCACGTAGATTACCACTGTTGCCCCTGATTTAGGGAAACACTACTGCCTGGGGCAATTCGCAGCAACGTACACAAGGGGTAGAAAAACAGAAAGGCTATACGGCTATGAACAATAATTTCCATCAAAATACTCCTTAAAAAACAATATTATACTGCTTTCTACGTGCATTAACAAACTAAGTATAACTATTTAACTTAAAAGCTATTGTATAAAAATTATAAAAACGTATTTTTGCACTCCTAATTTTAAAATAAAAATGTCGAATACTCAGGTGAATACTAAGGTAGAGAACCAAACAAAAGATGCTGGGCAAACCGGAAAGTTTGTGCGCGAGAACCAAAAAAGCCTAACATTTATTATTTCAGCCATTGTTGCATTGGTTGTGATTTACTTTGTTTATCAGAATGTATACCTGCGTCCACGCGAAACTCAAGCTGCCGACCAAATGCACGTAGCACAAGATTTTTGGGCGAAAAAAGACTGGGATAAAGCGATTAAAGGCGATGCCGGTTACCCTGGATTCGAAAAAATCATCAGTGATTACAGCAATACCAAAGCTGCTAACTTAGCATACTACTACCTGGGCATTGCTTACCTTAACAAAGGCGAGTACCAAAAAGCCGTTGATAACCTGAGCAACTACCGTGGCGACGACAGCATGGTTGCTGCCGAAGCTTTAGGGGGTACCGGTGATGCCTATGTTGAATTAAAAGACCTTGATAAAGCAGCAAACTATTTCAAAAAAGCTGCTGATAAAGCCAACAATAAATTTTTAACGCCTATATATTTAAAGAAACTTGGTTTAGTGTACGAAGAGCAGAAAAATAATTCTGATGCTGCCGACACTTACAAAAAAATCAAATCTGATTATAGCGACAGTCCTGAAGCTCAGAACATCGACGAGTATATTGCTCGTGCCGAAGCAAAAAAATAATGGCAACACAACTAAAGAACCTATCCGATTTTTCTGAAACCACAGTCCCTTCGGCTGCTCCATACCGCTTTGGTATTGTAACAGCCGAATGGAATGCGGCCATAACCAACGCCCTTTATGAGGGTGCCTATCAGAGCCTGATAAACCACGGTGCCGAACCAGATCGCATTTACTCTTATGCCGTACCGGGAAGTTTCGAATTAATTTCGGGAGCAGATATTTTATTAAAAAATATCGTTAACTTAGATGCAGTAATTTGCCTTGGTTGTGTAATACAAGGCGAAACAAGGCACTTTGACTTTATTTGCAATGCAGTAGCCAATGGCTTAAGCAATGTTGGTTTAAAATACAATAAGCCCGTAATTTTTGGGGTACTTACTACCGATAATCAACAACAAGCTGTTGACCGCTCTGGCGGCAAGCATGGCAATAAAGGTGATGAAGGTGCCGTAACAGCCATTAAAATGGCCGATTTGGCAAATAGTTTTAAACTCTGATAACACTCTTTATACAAAAACAACAACATGAAAAAGTTGATTTACTTAGCGCTGGTTACTGTTGCTTTAGGTTGCGTGTTTACATCTTGCTCAAGCAAGTTGTGCCCTGCTTATGGTTCTTACCATTCTAAAAGATAACAAGCAAATCTATTTCGGCTGAATGTTCAAGGTCTTGATTCTAGCCTCTTGATCCCCCTAACAGTCTTTTTACTATCTTTTTACAATCCAACCAAACAATTTCGCTGTTTAGCAAGTATTTTTGCATAATAGTTAATACGTATATTTATTATGAAATGGATACCGTTGGAGAGTGCCGAGCAGATAAGTGAGATTAAACAGCACGAAGGCTACAGCATTATTTTTAAGCATAGCACCCGTTGCTCTATCAGCATGATGGCCCGCAGAAGATTTGAAATGGACTGGGACCAAATGCCGGATAGTATTCCGCTTTACTTTTTAGATCTGATTAAGTACCGCGATATTTCTGGCCAGGTAGCTGCAGATTTCCAGGTTCATCACGAGTCGCCTCAGTTATTGCTGATTAAAGAAGGTGAATGCATTTTAGACCAGTCGCACGGCGGCATTTCGGTTGAAGAGGCATTGGTAATGGTTCAATAAATCAACTACATCAAAATATTTAAAAGCCTGTAAATAATATTTGCGGGCTTTTTTGCTTTTTTTATAAATTCAGAGCATCAACCTGTGCAGTAATCATGTTTAATAAAAACAATTACGTTTTAAACTCAAGCAGAACTATCTCGGGAACCAGCCAAATTTTGGATGCAAATACTTTAGATAGAGAAACGCTGAAAAGAGAGAAAACTGAGAAACCATTTATAGGAAAAGTGGGCTCAGATTCTTTCTATATCATATCATCATCGCCCATTGGTATTTGCTGTGCTGTTAGCGGGCTTATTACAAGTACTGAGGATGCATCAACCCAAATCCGAATCGAAACTAAGCTACCTAAAGCATTTATTATACTGTTTGTTGTTTGGTCCGTATTTACAAGCGGCGCTTTTATATATGCTATTATTTCGCAAGGCCGGCCCGCTGTAAGCATGATTATTTCTTTTGTTATCATGATTATTTTATTTCGCCTGCTTTTATCCACCCTTTATAGCAGATCCCGGGATTCGGCCATTAAATACATACAGCAATTGGTTTCGTGATATAAGTGTTATTATCATCCAATTGCAAGCATTACATTCATTCACGGCGTAATAGCACTTCAAGATATACTTTGCATTAATTCTTTTAATTACTTTTGTGTAATGATTGACCTACCCGTTATACCGGCAAGCCAAGCCCAACGTAAGCCAGATTGGCTTAGGGTTAAGCTGCCAGTTGGAAAAGAGTACGCTCACGTACGCAGCTTAGTTGACACACATAAACTGCATACCATTTGCGAGAGCGGTAATTGCCCCAATATGGGCGAGTGCTGGGGAGCCGGTACGGCTACCTTTATGATATTGGGTAACATTTGTACCCGATCGTGTTCGTTTTGTGCGGTGGCAACCGGCAGGCCCCTGGCTGTTGATACAGACGAGCCTAACCGCGTAGCCAACTCGGTGAAGCTGATGCAGGTAAAACATTGCGTAATTACTTCGGTTGACCGTGATGATCTGAAAGATGGTGGATCTATCATATGGGCAGAAACCATTAACGCCATTCGCCGCGAAAGCCCGGAGACTACGTTAGAAACTTTGCTGCCAGACTTTAGAGGCAATTGGGATAACCTTAAACGCGTTACCGATGTTGGGCCAGAGGTTGTTTCGCATAACCTGGAAACTGTACGCCGCCTAACCCGCGAAGTGCGTATTCAGGCTAAATACGACCGTAGCTTGGAATGCCTGAGCCATATTGCAGCTGCTGGTTTACGCACCAAATCGGGCATTATGCTGGGCCTGGGCGAAACAGAAGAAGATGTAGTAGAAGCAATGGATGATTTGCTGAATGCAGGCGTACAAATACTTACATTAGGGCAGTATTTACAACCAACCCGTAACCATCACCCGGTTGTGGATTGGATACACCCCGATCAGTTTAAACGTTACAAAGAAATTGGTGAAGAAAAAGGATTTAGGTATGTAGAAAGCGGGCCACTGGTTCGTTCATCTTATCATGCAGAAAAACATTTGTTTGAAATCTGAGAAATCCTTATTACATTCACACCATTGAGACGAAGAACTAAAATATCATTAACTGAAGAGGAGCTTATTAATGCATTACGCCACCGTGAAAAAATGGCGGCCGAAGCATTATACGATATGTACTCTGCTTCATTATATGGTGTTATCGTAAGAATCGTAATAGATACTGCCGTTGCTGAAGACGTTTTGCAAGAAAGTTTTGTCAAAATTTGGCAATCCTTTTCAAGCTATAGCGCCGATAAAGGCCGTCTGTTTACATGGATGGTCAATATTGCCCGTAATTTATCCATAGACAAAATCCGCTCCAAGGACTTTAAGAACCAAACGAAAAACCAGGAACTTGAAAATAACGTAACTTTTATAGACGAGCAAAAGAACACGGTTTACAAACCGGAGTTGCTCGGTATAAGGGATTTAGTGCAAAAGCTAAAGCCTGAACAAAAGTCTATTCTTGACCTGGTGTACTTTAAAGGTTACACCCACGTGGAAGCCGCCGACGAACTTGGCGTACCATTGGGAACTATTAAAACAAGGTTAAGAATGGCTATTCAGCAGTTAAGAAAAAGTTTTAATTAAAGTGGAAGACGTAAAAGCATATATGGAATCGGGCATACTTGAGCTTTACGTTCTGGGCGATGTAAACCAGGACGAGAAGCACCAGGTTGAAGCAATGGCTTTGCAACATCCGGCTATTAAAGCTGAGCTGGAGTCGATAGAAAAATCGATGGAGTTATATGCGGAAATATATGCAATAGAACCTTCAGATGATATACGCGGCCAGGTGCTCAACTCTTTAATAACCAACCTGGGCGACGATAGAAATTTAAAATCAAGCCATTCATCAAATCAACGCGCAAAAGTGGTTGAGCTAACACAGCAAAAATCTGTTAACTTTTTTAAATATGCTTTTGCAGCATGTTTAACTTTATTAATATTGAGCGTTGCCACGTTGTTTGCGGTATACAACAAACTAAAGAGCGCCAATGGCGAATTGGTGACGATGCAGTTGCAAACCCAAAAGTTTAGCAACAAGGTTAACCTGATGGATCATCAGCTGGACATACTACGCGATCCATCATTCAAGATCATTAAACTGGATGGTACAGCTAAAACACCTAACGCTAAATTGGCTGTTGCCTGGAGCCCTGCTAAACAAAAAGTAATGATTGATTTGGGCCGCATGAGACTGCCAGCCAATGACGATCAGCACAGTTACCAATTATGGGCATTGGTTGATGGCAAACCGGTTGACCTGGGTGTATTCAACGCTGCAGATGATAGTACAGGCTTACTCGAAATGAAGTCGATAGCACGTGCACAAGCATTCGCAGTAACACTCGAACAACGTGGTGGGGTTCCATCTCCAACAATGGCTAACCTGGTACTGGTTGGTAAAACAGAATAACGATACAAAAACAACATAAAGGAAAACGCCTGGAGGTAAAACTTCAGGCGTTTTTTAATTTGATCACGTTTTGCGAAAGCAAAATGCAGTCGCTCGGCTCTTGCCGAGTGACCATTATTCAACGGCCTCTGGCCGAACTGCAATAAGTCATGATTTATATAGGCTGGCGGCCTACTGATAGTTGTCACTCGCAAGAGCCGAGCGACTGTTGCTTTTCATATGTTTAAGTAATAAAGCATACCAGATTATAATAATTCTACATCAACTAGAACCATTTTACGCAGAATTAACCATTTGGTAACATCTGATTATTAGTACAAACAATGATATTTCACTTTAGCCCTAGGCGTTTTCAAGTAAAATATCTCATATACAGATAATTAAAAAAGCCTTACACTACGCGTACGAGCACGTTTTACACCGCCATAAAGACTACATAGAAGATAGCTTTAATATTTTTAATATTTTTTGTAACTATTTATTAAGTTGGCGCATCTTATAGATAGTATTTGTTCTTTATGGTCAGTTAGTTAGACGAGCGGTTGATAATACTAAAACCGCTTATTTTTAAGCCATTAGCACAGCCATACTCACAGGTACTTGTGCGGCTACTTTCTCCGGCAATACCACCCATAATTTCCCGTGCAAAGCCAAATCATCACCCGCTTTTCCGTGCAGATAAACACCAGCCAAACAAGCCTCCAAAGGCGAATATTTTTGAGCCAGTAAAGCCGTAATAATTCCAGTTAACACATCGCCCATACCACCGCTTGCCATAGCCGCATTGCTGGTTGAGTTGAAGTATAGTTGTTCATCGGGCGAAGCGATAATGGTATAATCGTTTTTCAATACAATATGTATCTTTAGTTCTTTTGCCTTTTGCATTGCAGTTTGCAGGCGTTGCCACCAGTTTTTATGTTCGCCAAACAAGCGGTCGAACTCTTTCATGTGTGGGGTAAGTACGCTGCCTTTGGGTAAGCAGGCCCACAATTGTTTATGCGTTGCGAGTAGGTTTAACGCATCAGCATCTATCACAACCGGTTTGGTATAATTGGTTAATATATCAGTAAGCAGGGCAAGTGCATTATCATCTTTCCCCAAACCCGGGCCAATACCCATTGTGCTAAATTTTGTCCAGTCTATTGTAGGTTGCACATCGCCTTCGCGCACGATGGCCATTATTTCGGGCATATAGCTATTTAAAGCAGTTAATCCACTCTGTGGGATACACGCAGTAGTTAAACCCGCCCCAGCCTGCGCGCAGGCTGATGAACATAGTAATGCTGCACCCATAGTTTCAGGCTGCCCGGCCACGATAAGCGCATGCCCATAAGTGCCTTTGTTGCTGAAACGTTCACGTGGTTTCAATATCTTTTTAATATCAGTGCCTTCCAGGTATTGATAAGGCGAGTTAAGCTGCTGCGTAAAATTGTGATCGATGCCAATATCAACCGCTACCCAATTTTTGATGGCTGATTTAGATTCGGCTAGTAAAAAATTGATTTTCGGCTGTTGGAATGTAATGGCCAGATCTGCTTTAATCGTAATTGCATCAGGATCTATTTCACCTTCACTATAAAACCCCGTGGGTACATCCACAGCAATTACTGTTTTTTCCCAATTATTAATCTGCTGAACCAGTTGCGCATACTCCCCGGCAAGTGGTTTATTGAGGCCGTTGCCCAGCAAAGCATCGATAATGATGTCGGCCGGTTCATCAGCTAATTCGGCAATCGTTTTAAATTCTTTGATAGGGATACCCGTTTCATTTAAACGCTTCAAATTAGCGTTAAAATCATCCGAAGCTTTTTCAGAGAAGCGTGCTATTTTAACATCAACTTGCTCAAAACCATAATCAGTTAATAAGCGAGCAATAGCCAATCCGTCTCCCCCATTATTACCCGTACCGCAATAAATGGCAATCGATTTTTCTGTATCACCATAACGGGCTGTAAAAGCCTGTTCAAAAGCTTTTGCAGCACGTTCCATCAAATCAAGCGATGAAATGGGTTCGTGAGCAATGGTATAAGTATCGGCATCGTGGATCTGTTTGGCGTTGAGTAGAGGCTGCATAATGTTTAAAAGTAAACATTAGCGGTTTTTGTTTGATAATGCTGTTATCCTAATTACAGATTTATAACAATATCTAAAAACTCCTTTGCTGTAATAATTTTCACAGAAGGGAAAGGCAGATTCTTAATGACATTGAAGTGCGCATCATTGGTTACTATGCAATCGGCATTAGCAGCTATAGCAACATCAAAAAATTTGTTATCATCCGGGTCTGTTTGAATGGCCTCCCATTTGTAAAAAACATTCTGAATAATTACATCAGGGGACTCGATAAAAATTTCTTTCACATAATCAGAAATACCACGTGCAGAATGTTGAATAAGAATTTCTTCATATTCATGAATTATATCTTCGGAAATAACGAGTTGATATTTACCTTCAATAAAAGCATTCCAAATAGGACGGTATTGGCTCTTACGTCCTATTGCAACCAACAGCACATTTGAATCCAATACAATCTTCATTATTTATTATTGGAACTTCGGAAATGGCCTCGACTTAATTGGTCGTAAGTATTCTCATCAATATTGTTTTCCTGTTCCCATTGGTCAAGGGTTTCATCCATATTTTTCGAGAGCAATTTAACCGCAAGTCTACGAATTTGAGTAAAGTCTTCATCTGACAAAGGGTTTTTAAACAACCGTAACATCATTACCTGTTGTTCATTTAATGATTCCATAAGTGCTTCATTACCCTTCATATATCAAATTTAAACATTACTATTTATAAAACGGTTATACCTGATAATTAGTTCACCAAATTCTCTAATCCTATTTCTTCCCCTTACGCGGCTCTGTTTTTGCTTTCGGCACAGTATAAACTATCCCCCATTGCTGTGTATAATACTCTAAAGGCTCTAAGCCAACGGATGCACGGCGATTATTTACATTGGGTTCATCCTCAATAGGGTCTATATAATATTTACCTGTTTTAGTATCCTGACCAATCTGGCTACCATAAAGTTGCTTTTTGCCAGCTTCCAGTGCTGCCCTGTCTTCCATTAATGCTAAGTCAGCTGGTTCTGCATTGCCTGCTTTAACTACCTCCCGCATCATGGGTAAATATTTTGCACGCGTATCTTTATCAGCGTGTTGTATTACCAGGAATAAGGTCATGTTACCAGCCTTTCCCACAGCCTCAGGACCAAGCCAGCCATACAGGTTTAATATCTTCTCAACTTTTACCAGGTTAACAGAATCCTTAACATTTATATTGGCCCACAGATCATTAAGCTCTTTTGAATTAATGCCGAATTTTTTTTGCACCGAATCGAGCTTTAACCGGCCATTTTGATCATCCCGGTCAATAGTATCCAGCTCCTTTACCAGGGGCATATTGTACCCGGCTTCTGCTACTATCCGGTTCCCGTTTACCCTTTGCAATAGCGGAAGCCATCGCTTATCTGGAAAAAGCGTCATCAGATCCATATCCTGAAAAAGGCGATTACTATTCCTGTAGTCCAATTTCTTCACCAGGTATTCCAAGCTTGCAAAAGCACTATCCGGCACATTGGCCAATGACCACGAACAAGCAGCATTATAACGATCGGTAGAAGTTCCCTTTCCTTTGGCAACCTTAAAACCGCTTGAATAAGCCATGCCCGAAGCCTTGTAATTTTTAGCCTGATACAGCGAGTCGGCTTTATGAATGTATCTATAATACTGTATTTGGAAACCCTGCGCGTTAGCTGTAAATGATAATGCAAAAAAACAAATACATAAAATGATAAGCTTAATAGAATTGGTTAACATGGTTTATAAAAATAAAAAGGTGTTAGATAATGCAATCTAACACCTTTTTAACTAAATAATTAGTTTTTATTTTTTATTTCACGGTTATCTTCATTTCTTTCGCCAGGAACTTACCTGTAAAGCTTTCTTTTACCTTGCACAAGCCTTCGGGCGTACCTGAATATAAGATAGTACCACCGCCCGATCCACCTTCGGGGCCCAGATCTATCACATGGTCAACTACTTTAATTACATCGAGGTTGTGTTCGATAACTAATACAGTATTACCTTTATCAACCAGTTGTTGCAGTACACC
This sequence comes from Sphingobacteriaceae bacterium, assembly GCA_903644075.1. Classification (GTDB taxonomy): domain Bacteria; phylum Bacteroidota; class Bacteroidia; order Sphingobacteriales; family Sphingobacteriaceae; genus Mucilaginibacter. The sequence continues at coordinate 23,370 of CAHJXH010000006.1, forward strand.
AAGCAATACGTTAATATCTTCGAAGTGTAAACCGGTTGTAGGTTCATCAAGTATATAGAAAGTATTACCGGTATCTTTTTTAGAAAGCTCGGTAGCGAGTTTTACACGCTGAGCCTCACCGCCCGATAGGGTTAATGACGACTGACCAAGTGTTATATAACCTAAGCCTACGTCATTCAAGGTTTTAACCTTACGGTAGATAGATGGGATATGCTCGAAGAAGGTTGTCGCATCCTCAATACTCATATCCAAAACATCGCTGATGGATTTACCACGATAGCGCACTTCCAATGTCTCGCGGTTATAACGTTTGCCGCCGCACTCTTCGCAAGGTACATGTACATCAGGCAGGAAGTTCATTTCAATAAGCTTCATACCTGCACCCTGACAGGTTTCGCACCTGCCGCCTTTTACGTTGAACGAGAAACGACCGGGCTTGTAACCACGGATCTTAGATTCTGGCAATGCCACATACAAATTACGGATATCAGAAAACACACTGGTATATGTAGCCGGGTTTGAACGTGGTGTACGGCCGATAGGTGTTTGATCGATCTCAATCACTTTATCGATATCCTCCAATCCTTCAATTTTTTTGTACGGTAATGGCTGTTTTTTTGCGCGGAAGAAATGATGGTTTAACACCGGGTACAGGGTCTCGGTAATTAAGCTCGATTTACCACTCCCGGATACCCCGGTAACACCGATCAATTTACCCAGTGGGAAATTAACCGATACATTCTTTAAGTTGTGCCCCGTCGCGTTTTTAAGTGACAATGTTTTGCCATTACCCTCTCTACGTTTTTTAGGGATGGCAATTTCGCGCTCACCGTTTAAATATTGGGTGGTAAGCGTGTGCGTATTCATCAGTTCGGCAGGTGTACCTTCGGCAACAATTTGCCCGCCGTGTACGCCGGCAGCCGGGCCCATGTCAATCACATAGTCGGCTTCGAGTATCATATCCTTATCGTGCTCAACAACTAAAACGGTGTTGCCCAGATCACGCAGATTCTTTAATGCATTAATCAAGCGGTCGTTATCGCGTTGGTGCAAACCGATGCTCGGCTCATCTAAAATGTACATTACATTCATCAGCTGCGAACCAATTTGCGTAGCCAAGCGAATCCGTTGCGCTTCACCACCTGATAGGGTACGTGCTGTACGATCGAGCGTTAAATAGCTTAAACCCACATCCAGCAAGAACCCGATACGTGAGCGGATCTCTTTCAGGATTTCTTTACCGATGATATTCTGGCGGTCGCTAAACCTATCTTCCAAACCTACAAACCACGCTTGCAGGGTGGTAATGTCCATCGTAGCCAGTTCGAAGATATTCTTGTTATCAACCTTAAAATGAAGCGACTCTTTCTTTAATCTTGCACCTTCACAAACCGGGCAGGTTTTCAATACCCGGTAAGCTTCCATATCGTCCGAGATTTCTTCGCTGCGTTTTTCCTGCTGCTCTTCGAGCATGCGGATAATACCATCGAAGGTAACCTGATAGCTTTGTACATTCCATTTGTTATACTCAACCGCCACGGTAATAATTTCGTGCGAACCATTGAGGATGATATCCAGTTTTTCACGAGGGATCTTTTCAATCGGTACAGATAATGAAAATTCGTATTTCTTGGCCAAAGCTTTCAATACCTGGAAAATCCAGGTTTCTTTGTACTCACCTATCGGAGCCAAACCACCGTTAATGATGCTCAGTTTCGGGTTCGGGATCACCGAATTTTCATCAACCTCGAAGATATAGCCCAGGCCATCGCATTTCTCGCAAGCACCATAAGGCGAGTTAAACGAGAAGGTATTAGGCTGAGGTTCATCATATGAAATACCCGAAACCGGGTCCATCAGGTATTTACTGAAATAAGATACATTACCATCTTTATCGCTTACGCGGATAATACCTTTTGCCGTTTTCAGAGCCGACTGTATAGAGGTGTACAAACGTTTGCTATCCTTATCAGTAACCACCAAACGATCAACCACAATATCAATATCGTGGATCTTGTAGCGGTCTACCTGCATTTTTGGTTCCACGTCTATAATAGCGCCATCAACCCAAACCTTTAAAAAGCCTTGCTTGCGAATTTGTTCAAATAATTCGCGGTAATGCCCTTTACGCCCTTTAACCACTGGCGCCAGGATATTAACCGGTTGCCCGTCGAAACGGGTTAAAATGGTATTATAGATCTGATCTTCAGACATACGCTCCATCTTTTCGCCCGTAACGTACGAATAAGCCTCGCCGGCACGTGCAAAAAGCAAACGCATAAAATCGTAGATCTCGGTAATGGTACCCACCGTTGAGCGCGGGTTTTTACTGGTGGTTTTTTGCTCAATAGCAATAACTGGGCTTAGGCCTGATACCTTATCCACATCGGGCCGTTCCATACCACCCATAAACTGGCGCGAGTAGGCCGAAAATGTTTCCATATAACGGCGCTGCCCTTCGGCGTAAATGGTATCAAATGCCAGCGATGATTTGCCGCTGCCGCTGAGGCCGGTTATAACAACCAGCTTATTGCGCGGGAAAGAAACATCTATATTTTTTAGGTTGTGTACCCGGGCTCCAAAAACTTCAACCGCACTTTGCTCACCCAGATCTACCGTATTTTCATTCATAAGTTATGTCAGGAAACATTAGTAACCCTGCCTTTACAACTTGGTTTTGGCCCTTGCTGTAAATGGCAGAAAAAGAGGCACAAATATACAAAAAAAAGGTGGCCTTGCAGTTGTGCAAGGCCACCTTCAGATGCTCCGTAATAATTTTACTTTTAGTTTACAGCCAGCAGTTCAGCAGGCTGTAAATAAGAGGCATACACACTGTGGTAGCCGTATTCTTTTGGTTTTTGAATTACCGCTTTCATGGCAATCAGCTTATAAACATAACTCGCTGTTTCGGGGTTTAAAGCCATCAGGTAATAATTACCCTGGTTGTGCTTATTAATAGCACGCGCTACACGCGGCGAACCGCCGTTGTATGCGGCCGCAGTAAGCGTCCAACTGTTAAACTCGCCGTAAAGTTCGCGCAGGTATTTACAAGCGGCAATGGTTGATTTGCGAACGTTTAAGCGCTCGTCGGTACCCTTGCCAACCTTCAGGCCATAATCGCGCGCTGTTTGTGGCATAAACTGCCACAAACCGGCGGCCCCTTTCGGAGATGTACCTGATTTTAAACCCGACTCTACCAGTGGGATGTACTTAAAATCTTCGGGAATCCCATACGCTAATAGTATGGGTTCAATTATTGGAAATAATTTACTGGCTTTTTTGTGAAGCACTATAGAACCCACGGTATTATAGCTATGGCGCCAAAGTGATACTTTGAACTTCTTGCCTACCTTTTTATTGGTAACAGGAATAGCTTCATGGGCAAAATTATAGCCTTCGTTTACTTCCGGACGTAGTGCCAAATAGCCAGCAAAGCGGGCATTTGTTTTTACGTTCTTACTTTCAGTTGTACTGCAGACAAACAGTTTTAAAATGACAACCGACACCAATATTACGGAGCACGTAAATAAGTGTTTTTTAATCATTCAATCTATTTTAATTCAACATTGAGGTTAGATGCGGCGACAAAGGTAAGCATATTGAGCACAATATCAAGCATTTGCCAAAACCTTAGTGTATAGAACCTGTTGAAAACTTTTTAAAACAGCGGTTTAAAGTAGTTTAAACATCGATTTTTTGTTAAAAATTTTCTTTCATTTTTAATAAGTTTTTGTACCTTTACCCTCCCGCTGAGATAGCGTTAAACAAAAAAGTATGGCTTTTAGAAAACCAGGCAACAGTCGCGACGACAGGCCTTCAGGATCTTCAGGTAGAAATGCCAAAGACGGAAAAAAAGATTGGAACAAACCTTCAGATTCCAGATCATCCGCACCAAAATCAAACAACAAAAACGGTAGTGATTCGCCACGTGCAGGCCGCAGGCCAAAGACGGGTGCAGCAGACCGTGCAAATAGCACAGACAAACCCTACGGCGAACGCCCATCACGTGGCGCATCAGATAAACCATATGGTGATCGTCCGTCAAGAGGCACGTCATCAGAAAGACCATATAGCGGCCGCCCTGAACGCGGTGCTTCTGACAAACCTTTCGGCGAACGCCCCAAACGTACTTCATCAGACAGACCTTATAGCCCGCGTGCAGAACGCAGCAGCTTTGACAAGTCGTCTGGCGACAGACCGTCACGCGGTTCATCATCAGGCAGGCCATATAGTGGCCGCCCGGAGAGCAGTGGTTCTGCTGACCGCCCATCACGTGGTGGCTCTGACAGACCATATAGCGGCCGACCTGAGCGTAGCGAAGGTGGCAGCGACAGGCCAACAGGAGATCGCTCGTCACGTGGTGGATTTGACAGATCAACTGGCGATCGCCCATACCGCAAACCATCTTTAGGCGAAAAAAGCTTTTCGCGCCGCCCGCCATCAACCCAACGCCCGCAAGCAGATCAGGTTCCTGGTAAAGATAACCGCGGTTATACCAAAACTATCGACAAGCGTGAAAGATCTCGCCCTGGCGATTATGATGCCAATGGCAACAAACCAGAGCGTACTTTAAGAGCTAAAAAACCAAGCACTAATACCTCCACCAAAGACGACGGCTTAATGCGTTTAAACCGTTATATTTCAAATGCAGGTATTTGTTCTCGCCGTAAGGCCGATGAGCTAATCGCTGCAGGTGTGGTTTCAGTTAACGGCGAAGTTATTTCTGAGCTGGGCCATAAAGTTGATCCTTACAAAGATGTGATTAAATACAACGGCGAAACCCTGAAACGCGAGAAAATGGTTTACGTGCTGCTTAACAAACCAAAGGATTATTTGACCACTACCGATGACCCAATGGAACGCCGTACCGTTATGCAACTGGTTGATAAAGCCAGCAAAGAACGCATTTACCCGGTTGGCCGCTTAGACCGTAACACCACAGGCTTATTATTGATGACCAATGATGGTGATTTGGCTGATAAGCTGTCGCATCCAAAAAATAACATCTCGAAATTGTACATGGTTGAGCTTGATAAAGGCTTAATACAAGGCGATTTAAATAAAATAGGCTTCGGCCTTGAGCTGGAAGACGGCTTTATTAAGCCAGACTCAGTTTCTTATGTAGCCGGCGGAACCAAAAAAGAAGTTGGTATCCAGATTCACAGCGGCCGTAACCGTATTGTTCGCCGTATATTTGAACACCTGGGCTACGAAGTTGTAAAACTTGACCGCTCGGTTTATGCCAACCTTACCAAAAAAGACCTACCCCGCGGACGCTGGAGATACCTTGACGAAAAAGAGGTGATCCAACTGAAACATTTGGTTTAATCATATTTAAATGCCTGGCAAATGCCGGGCATTTTTGTTTAAATACAATTCTTTTACACTCCGTTTTGTCATTCCGAGGCACGAGAAATCTTCTTCGCCTTGTATTTCAGACTTTAATCCTCGCAAAAGCTTCTTCGATATCGCTACCCATGACAAGTGCATTATTTCCCAATGTTTTACTAATTTGCGCCCAATCAATTAACTACCATTATGAAAAAATTACTGTTTATAGTAATGCTCCTGGCATCGGGTTTAGTTTATGCCCAGAAGCCTGCTCCAAAAACATTAGACCTTGTTATTGGCACCTATACAAAAGGCACCAGTAAGGGCATTTATGTATACCGTTTTTATACCGAAAGCGGCAAACTGGCCTATTTGAGTCAGGTGGCTACTAGTAACCCATCATACCTTACTGTAAGCAGCAATAACAAGTTTGTTTATGCCGTGAATGAAGATGGCAAAGACGGCGGCGTTAGCTCTTTTACTTTTGATGCTAAAACAGGCGTAATGCAGCCTATTAATAACCAGCCTTCACAAGGTGCAGACCCATGCTATATCTCGGTTGATAAAGCGCAGAAAAACGTTTTTGTGGCTAACTACTCAAGCGGCAACCTAAGTGTATTACCTATTAATGCCGATGGATCATTAGGCGCCGTTAAGCAAAACATTAAAGACGAAGGCAAAGGCGCTAATGCTGCCCGCCAGGAAGGCCCGCATGTGCATACTGCTGTGTTATCGCCGGACGAAAAATACGTATTTTACAGCGACCTGGGCACCGATAAATTGAACGCTACACGCTATAAACCATCAGACGCGCAACCGCTAACACCAATTCCAGAAAATCTGACGACCATACCTGCAGGCAGCGGTCCTCGCCATATTGATTTTACCCCCGATCATAAATACGTATATCTGATCACCGAATTAGCCGGCAATATTTTCGGTTTTGAATACCATGGTGGCAAACTGAAACAAATCCAATCGATCACCATGCTGCCTGATGGCTTTACCGGCGATGTAGGTGCTGCAGATATTCATGTAGCTCCAAATGGCCGTTTCCTTTATGCATCAAACCGTGGCTCGGCTAATGACATTGTAACCTATGCTATTAACCCCGAAAATGGCCAGCTAACTTATGTTGACCGTGTATCAACCCTGGGTAAAGGCCCGCGTAATTTTGTGATCGACCCAACGGGTTCATTCTTGTTGGTTGCCAATCAAAATAGCGATAGTGTAATTACTTATAAGATTGACAAAACTACAGGTAAGCTTGCTCCCACTGGCGTAAGATTAACCATTGGCAATCCGGTTTGCCTGAAATTTACTCCAGCACAGTAGGCTCTTGCCGAGTGACTGCATAGTTTAAGTTTAAACAAGAAAGGCTCTCCAAATTGGAGAGCCTTTCTTGTTTGTGCTCACTATTGCGATTATTTATTCTTACTAAATGTATAAACTACATAACCTGTGCTATTACCGCTAATAGTAATAGGCGCTTTCAATTTCATGTTTGTACCATCGTTTGAAACTACCTGCAGGCTATAACCTTCTGCTACATTTTTGGCTTTATCACCTTCAAATATTTTCTTGAACTGAAAGGCATCTCCATTGAGCGACCAGAATATTTTTTGCGTTGTACCGCTGCTTAGAGCGTACGAGCCATTTCCGCTATTAGTAAATTCCCAGGTACTATTTACAAATGAGGAAGGTGCCCCCTGATCAAACACTGTTTGTACGGCAGCTTCTACCAGGCGTTCATACCCAACATCGGTTAAGGTCCACATACCAACAAATTTAGAGCGGGTTGATCCCCCGTTAACTACACTTTTAGTGGCAGAGCACCCTGAAATTAAAAAGGCGAAGGCAGACATAAAGAGTGCCAGTGTAATAATTTTCTTCATAGTAATATGGTTTTTGTATCAAGTATAATACAAAACAATTGCTAAGTAGTTTTAATTATTAACCATTTAACCAATTATGGAGCTGTGGTAACAGGTTGCAGGTTATCAATAACCTCTTGGTAAATAGCTTCGTATTGCGGCAATATGTTCGATAGTTCGAAGGTACGGGCGTGTTCCAAAGCGTTTTCTTTGAATTGCGCCAGGCGCTCTTCGTCTTCTAGAATATAGATAGCGCGTTCGGCCATACCGTCAACATCGCCAACATCTCGTAAAAACCCGGTTACGCCTTCTACATTAAGCTCCGGCAAACCACCTGTGTTAGAGCTTACTACCGGCACCTTGCAGGCCATTGCTTCCAATGCAGCCAAACCAAAACTTTCTGATTGCGATGGCATCAGGAACAAATCTGATACCGACAGGATTTCTTCTACCGCATCTTGTTTACCTAAAAAGCGCACGTTGCCGCTTACGCCTAAATCGCGGGCCAGTTGCTCGCACTCAGGGCGGTCCTGGCCATCACCCACCATCAGTAATTTTGACGGGATAACAGCATTCACCTTAGCAAATATCCTTACCACATCCTGCGCATGTTTTACACGGCGGAAATTGGAGGTATGCACCAGTATCTTTTCTCCTTCCGGAGCTATCGCTTTTTTGAAGTGATCCTTAGGTTTCAGGCTAAAGCGGCTCAGGTCAATAAAGTTAGTGATCACCCTGATATCTTTCTGAATATCGAAAAAGCGATACGTATCTTTCTTCAAATGCTCAGAAACAGCGGTAACGCCATCACTCTTGTTGATCGAAAATTCAACCACCGGCTTATAAGTACGATCATTGCCCACCAAAGTAATATCAGTACCGTGCAATGTTGTAACTACGGGGATACTGATGCCATAAGTAGCCAGTATCTGCTTAGCCATAAATGCCGCCGAAGCATGTGGAATGGCATAGTGCACGTGCAGCACATCCAGTTTTTCAAAACGCACTACATCAACCAAGCGACTGGCCAAGGCCAGTTCATAAGGTGGAAAATCAAACAGTGGATATTTGCTTACGGTAACTTCGTGATAAAAGAGGTTCTCTGAAAACAGGTCGAGCCGGGCAGGTTGGTTATAGGTAACAAAATGCACCTGGTGACCGCGGTCGGCCAGGGCTTTACCCAACTCTGTAGCCACAACGCCGCTGCCGCCAAACGTTGGGTAACATACAATTCCGATTTTCATTTAATCTGGATACGTTTTTAAATTGTGATAACGCAATCCCACAAAACAGGGATCTGGTATATCGCTGCAAGTTTAACAGCAATTTACGGCAAAAGTGTTATACAGATGTAAAGATTATGAGACGGGATTAGAAGTAGCAGTGGTTAGTGACAATAGTGTTTTAGCTCAGCCACAATCTCTCAATTTAAATTACTTCAAAACCAGGTCACTATAAACAGGATAATGATCCGACAACTTCTTCTCTATCACCCTGTAATCTTCCACATTAAAACGTGGGCTGGTAAGTATATAATCAATCTGGTAATTAGGGAAATCGCCATTATAGGTTCGCCCTAAACCATTCCCTTTTTCGCGGAAAGCATTTTTCAGCCCTGTCGACATTTCGTGTAAGGCATATGATGATGGGGTATCATTAAAATCGCCGGCGATAATGTATGGGTAAGGGCATTGTTTAATCTGCTCTTTAATCAAGTGCACTTGCTTACTGCGTGCTATAAAGGCCTGTTTCAATTTGCTGCCAATGCGACGAAAGGAATGCAAATCGGTTTTACCTTTTTTAGATACGCTATCGAGGTACTGGTAATCTTCTTTCTCAAATCCTATTGATTTGAGGTGTACACAGTAATAACGGAAAATCTGCTCTTTATTTTGCACATCAATAAAAATGCACTGGTTACCGTTACCCTTTTCCGAAATCTGTATAAAGCCCTTATTAATGATGGGATATTTAGAAAAAACAGCTACACCCTGGGCATCGCGACTGTTATCATAATTAACCGCTTCGAAATAGAGATTAGCTTTATTGAGGATGCTTTTGATAGAATCCGTCATATCGTACTCGCCTTTTTTGCGTGTATAATATTCCTGGAAACCTAAAATATCTGGCTGGTGTTCGCGGATTATTTCAAGGATCTCATGCTTAGTCCAGATGTCATTCTTAGAACCATATTTTTTGAAAGAGTGCACATTATACGTCATGATGCGGATGGCATCAGGGCTTTCTTTCCGGGTATAGGTACGTGCAGAATTGAACCCGAAGCTGTTTTGCATTACCCGGTAACCTGCCAGGATGCTTAACAAAGAAATAAGCGCAAACCAGCTTTTCTTAAACATCCAGAAAATAATGATCAGCAAGTTAATTAATAAAAGCGGAGGATAAGCTAAGCCGAAAAATGCGACGATCCATATTTTCCCCGGATCGGTAATTGGTGCAAGGTAACTGATGAGTAACGCAAGCGCAAACCCAACATTAATGCCAAGAAGTAATTTTGTGATAAAGCCCAGCCTTTTTTTAGCCTTCATTTAATCGTTGTTACTGGCGCGAAACAGCGTTTCTTTTTCGCTTTTGTTCAGGCTGTCGTACCCGGTTTGGGAAATTTTATCCAGTATGCGGTCAATCTCATCCTGTTGTGGTGCACTATTGCTTCGGCCACCAACTTTTTGATAATTGGCATTTTTGCTTACCACTTTAATTTTAGGGCTGGCTTTAAAAACGTTACTAATGCTTTCGCCCAGGTTATTACCGCGTTGTATTTGTTTAATATAAATGAAGCCTGCCAGGGCACCGCCCAGGTGGGCAATTTCGCCACCGGCATTAGGGCCTGCAATGCTCAAAAAATCGAGCACAACGTAAAATATGGCTATCCATTTTAATTTTACCGGCCCCAGAAACATCAGGAATATGGTATAATTGGGCAATAGCGTAGCAGTAGCTACCACAATGGCCATTACACTTGCTGAAGCACCCAAAATAGGGATCTGTAAAACTTCAGGCGTTTGCGTAAACGCAGGGATAAGGTTAAATGCGGCGATGTATGCTGCCGCGCCCGCCAAACCACCGGCTATGTACAGGCCAATTGTTTTTTTATTACCCAGGTATTCTTCAAAAATTTGGCCCAGCCAGTAAAGCCATAACATGTTAAACAGGATATGGAATACCCCATCGTGCATAAACATGTAGGTTAATGGCGTCCAGAAACGCGTGGCCAGTTTGGGCAAGGATGCCACCATATCCAGGTACTCGACAGAATAGCTTTTTATGAGGCTTGGCTGACTAAAACCTGTAATAAAAAGCTGCTCTAAAATAGCCGGGACATTGATAAGCAAAAATACGAACACGTTAATACCAATGAGCAGATTGATTTTGCTGCCCGAATGCAATATTTTGTAGCGTATATCTTGCCAGGTGGTGTTCATTTCGATGTTTTTTTGATGGTAGTTTACTAATATAACTTACATAGTTTAGAAAAAATTGTTTGGCCTTTGTACACGCCACAATTTAATTAAAAGAAATCCAAATAACGCACCGCCAAGGTGCGCAAAATGCGCGATGGAATCACCCGCAAATTGGCCCACACCCAAACTTAATTCAATTAAAATATAAACCGGGATAATGTATTTAGCCTTTACCGGAACCGGGATAAACATAATCATCAGTTCGGCATTTGGGAACAACATCCCGAAAGCAATCAGCAATCCAAAAATTGCCCCCGAAGCACCAACCATTGGCCCGAAATAAATTTCCTGTAATTTTTTCATACCTGCGGCATCAACAGGTATATCGGCATTCATATTTAATGTAAAATGGCCTGTTAATGCATGCACCTCATAAGCTTGTATAGCCATTTGTAAAGCAATAGCGCCCAAGCCGCAAATAAAGTAGAAGTTAAAAAAACGTTTAGACCCCAAAGTATATTCTATTGCCTGACCGAAAGAGTAAAGGGCGAACATGTTAAAAATAATATGCATCCAGCCGCCATGCAAAAACATGTAAGTGATAGGCTGCCACGCTTTAAAAAAGGGCGAGTTAAAGTAAAATACACCAAAAAGCTGAACATACTTATCGTACATATCTTCTTTAAATATCAAAAACGGTATAAAACAGATCACGTTAATGATCAGTAAATTTTTAACTACCGGTGGTAAATTGGCTAAGGGGTTTTGCCTGAGTGCGCTCATATATAATGTTAAGCTTTATTAAAGCTATTTTTCAAATCGTTCTGCTAATTCATTTAACGTAAAAGTACTGATCACCGGTTTTCCGTTTAGTGCCTGATTGGGGCTTTGGCAGGCAAATAATTGGTCTATCAATAAATTCATTTCCTCGAGCGATAACCTGGTACCTGCTTTGGTAGCTGCATTACGCGCCAGTGTGCGGGCAAGGGTATCGCGCTTATCTAATTTTAATATCGCGGTGTTATTTTTAAAACCTTCAAGCAGGCTTTCTAATAATTCGTGCTCACTATTATGGTTTATATCTGCCGGGATACCTTCAACAATAACGGTATTGGGGCCAAATTCGCGTATATCGAAACCAAGATTACGTATATCTGGCAAAAGTTCTTTCAAAAGTTCAAAATCGCTGCTGTTCAGACTCACCGTTTCGGGGAACAGGCTTTGCTGGCTCAGGCCCGAATGGTTTTGCAACTGCGTTAAAAAGCGTTCATATAAAATGCGCTCATGCGCCCATTGCTGATGAATAAGCATAATACCCGATTTAACCTGCGACAGGATAAACTTATTATGGATCTGGAACAGCTGGCGCTCGCTGGTTTTGCTTACCTGCTCTTCATCCAAGGTAACGTTGGGCGAATCCTGGTGCAGATCGATGGTATGCTGCTCTTCCGTATCATCGCGCTTACCGATCTGATATAATGTATCCCAATTTTGCGGGATGCCCTTCTTCTCAAAATAAGCCGATTCGTTGCTATAACTGCGCTCGCTCTTTTTTTCGCCCGGTACGCTAAAGGGATTGAAGTCAGGGTTAAAGCTAATGCTCGGCTGCACGATCTGCTCAAATGGTTTCGGAGTAATCAAATGCTCGATACTGTTCTCCTGGTCAAAATCTAAACTTGGCGTGATATTATATCGACCCAATGAGCGTTTAACTGCAGAGCGTATAATAGCATAAATCGATCTCTCATCCTGGTACTTAATCTCCGTCTTGGTAGGGTGCACATTAATATCAATCTTAGACGGATCTATTTCGATAAACAATACATAGAGCGGGAAGGTATCATCAGGCAATAACTCTTCGAAAGCCGTTAACACCGCATGATTCAGATAAGCATCTTTAATAAAACGGTTGTTCACAAAAAAGAACTGCTCGCCGCGGGTTTTGCGGGCAAACTCGGGCTTGCCTACGAAGCCCTGCAATTTAATAATGGTGGTATCCTCCTCAACAGGCACCAGTCGCTGGTTATAATTGTTGCCCAGTAAATGCACAATGCGCTGTTTTAGCGTAGTGCCCGGTAGGTGATAAACCTCCTGCCCGTCGTGGTGTAGTGTAAAAAATATCCTTGGGTTCGCAAGCGCTACGCGCTGAAATTCATCCAATATATGGCGCATTTCAACCGAATTGGTTTTTAAGAAATTACGGCGTGCTGGTGTATTATAAAATAAGTTTTTAACGGATATGGATGTACCGGCCGCAGTAGCACAAGGGTCCTGGCTAATTACTTCGCTTCCTTCTATGCAGATGCAGGTACCCAGCTCATCTTCATGGCGGCGGGTTTTCATTTCAACCTGCGCAATAGCGGCAATAGAAGCCATGGCTTCTCCGCGAAAACCCATCGTGCGGATAGCAAATAGGTCTTCGGCCTTGCGAATTTTTGATGTGGCGTGGCGCTCAAAGCACATACGTGCATCGGTAATGCTCATACCCGCACCGTTATCAATAACCTGTATCAGCGCCTTACCGGCATCTTTAAGTATCAGCTGTATCTTATCAGCGCCGGCATCAATGGCATTTTCAACCAGTTCTTTTACCGCCGAGGCCGGGCGTTGCACCACCTCACCGGCTGCTATCTGGTTGGCAACCGCGTCTGGTAAAAGCTGTATGATATCAAACATTTATAAATTTTCCCTTCAATTTCGTTTCCGGATGCTAAATTAAATATTTGATAGCATAACTTTAGCTTCTGATAGTTGTATATACTTTTGTAAGTACACTGTTAACTGACCTCTATGCGTGAAAAACTGAAGAAAATGTGGCCCCTGCTGCTTGGTGTGGCCTTTGCATCGTGCCAGCAAAAAGAATTTAATGCAGATCTGCTCGTAAAAAATGCTGTGGTTTATACGGTCGACAGCAATTTTAGTATCGCTAACACCATTGTAGTTAATGGCGGCAAAATAGTAGCTGTTGGTGATGCCGACTCCCTCGAAAATAAATATAAAGCCCGCAAAGTGGTTGATGCAGGGGGTAAAGCAGTTTATCCTGGTTTTATTGACGCACATGCACACTTTTATGAATATGGCATGAGCCTGCAGGAAGTACACCTTGAAGGTACGCAAAGCTGGAAAGAAATTACAGATTCTGTACAAAACTTCGCCAAACGCAATACCGAAGGTTGGATCATTGGCCGCGGCTGGGACCAGAACGATTGGAAAGACAAACAATTCCCCAATAAAGCAAAACTGGATTCATTGTTCCCGGTAAGGCCGGTAATACTATCGCGGGTTGATGGCCATGCTGTTATTGTGAACCAGGCTGCGCTCAATATTGCAGGCATTAAACCCGGACAAACTATAGCCGGCGGACAAATTGAAACCATTAACGGCAAACTAACAGGTATTTTGGTTGATAACGCCACGCACTTAGTGCAACATAAAATTCCCGAACCTACTGATGCTTTAGTACAGGAAGCATTTACTGATGCCCAACGCAATTGCTTTGCTGTTGGCTTAACCACAGTTGATGATTGCGGCCTGCCTTATACTATGATAAATACGATTACGCAATTGCAACATAAAGGTGCATTGAAAATGCGGATGTATGTAATGCTATCTGATAACCCCGATAATTTCGAATACCTGTTTAAACACGGCGTATACAAAACCCCAGGTTTAGATGTGCGCGCATTTAAAGTTTATGCCGATGGCGCTTTAGGTTCGCGCGGTGCATGTTTACTGAAACCTTATGCTGATAAAGCAAACTGGAATGGTTTTCTGCTAAGCAGCCAGAAACACTTTGAAGAAATTGCCGCAAAACTGGCAGGCAAGGGTTTTCAAATGTGTACGCATGCAATCGGTGATTCGGCTAACCGCGTAATGCTGAAAATTTATGCCAAAGTATTAAAAGGCAAAAACGACCGCCGTTGGAGGATTGAGCATTCGCAGATTGTATCGCCAGAGGATGTGAAACTGTTTGGAGAGAATAGCATTATACCATCGGTACAGCCTACACATGCTACATCTGATATGTACTGGGCTGGCCAGCGTTTAGGCCCCGAGCGTTTAAAAACTGCTTATGCTTACAAAGATCTGCTGAAACAAAATGGATGGATACCATTGGGTACAGATTTCCCGGTGGAGAATATCAACCCAATGTTTACATTTTATGCAGCTACCGAGCGGATGGACCAGAAAGGTTTCCCCGCTGGAGGCTTTCAAAAAGAAAACGCATTAAGCCGCGTAGAAGCATTAAAAGGCATGACCATCTGGGCTGCTAAAGCCAATTTTGAAGAGAAAGAAAAAGGAAGTATTGAACCTGGTAAGTATGCCGATTTTGTGATCCTCGACCAGGATATTATGAAAGTTGGCGGTGCCCAATTACCTAAAGTGAAAGTGCTGAAGACTTATGTTAATGGTGAAAAAGTTTATGACAAAAAATAGGCATCGCATTGCCGTGCTGCTACTAACGCTATTTATTGGTTCGTTGACAGCCTGTGCGCAACCGCCACAAGCTAAAAATATTACCAACCAACAGTTTTTGGCCGAAACAAAAGCTGCTGCCAAAACTACAGTATTGCTTAACAACCAGTATAACCTGGTGCCGTTGAAAAACCTGGAACAGATTAAAGTAGCGAGTATTCATTTCAATTATTCATACTCGGCTGCCTTTGATAGCATCCTCACAAAGTATACCGCTGTTAAACTAATTAACGGCAACACATACGGTAATAAAATTGCTACCCTGGGCGAAGATTTGAAGCTATACAATACGCTTGTTTTCCAACTGTCGGAAGCTGATGTAAATAATACCGATCTGATGGCATTTATTACAGCTACGCAGAAGATCAAAAATGTGGTGATTGCATTTTACGGTCCGGGTAGGGCTTTAACCATGCTGAATGATGTGATGGCGCCCATTGTTTGGTGCGAAACAGCTTCAGCAGTTACCGCGCAGTATGTACCGCAGATTATATTTGGTGGAGTAGCTACTACGCAGAAATTGCAGAACAGTTTTTCCTCAAAATACACATCGGGCGAAGGTTTCGAAACCACTAAAATTCGCTTAGGCTATAGCTTGCCAGAAGATGTAGGTATCAATTCATTGAATCTTTTAGGTATAGATCAGATTGCGCAGGAAGCTATCCGTAACCATGCTACACCCGGTTGTGTTGTACTGGTGGCTAAAGATGGTAAAGTGATCTTCAACAAAGCTTACGGCAACCACACTTACGATATCAGCCAGTTGCCTGATAAAGTAACTGATATTTTCGACCTGGCATCAGTAACTAAAGTATCAGCCACAACGCCGGCTGTAATGCAATTGGTAGAGCAAGGCAAACTGAATCTCGATTCTACCATGGGCAGCTATCTGCCGGAAGCTCGCCATACCAACAAAAACGACATCCATCTGCGCGAACTGATGTTGCATCAGGCTGGTTTAGTTCCCTATATCCCGTTTTACGAAACCTTGAAGCCTACTGATCATAGCAGTGATTCATCAGCCGCCTACCCAACCAAGGTAGCCGATGGGTATTATGTGCGAAAGGATTATTATAAAGATGTAATGCTACCCCGTATGCTTAACACCGCCCTGCGCACCCGTGGGCAATATGTGTACAGTGATTTGAGTATGTATTTTACCAAGGAAATTGTGGAAACGGTGACCGCGCAGCCGCTGAACGAATACGCACAGCAGCATTTCTATAATCCACTAGGCATGCAAACCGCAGGCTATCTGCCACGCAACCGCTTTACCCGCGATCAGATTATCCCTACAGAAGAAGATACCTATTTCCGCCATACCTTGTTAGTAGGTTATGTGCATGATCAGGGCGCTGCGCTGGTCGGCGGAGTATCTGGCCATGCCGGTTATTTTTGCAGTGCAAACGATGAGGCTATACTGTTCCAGATGTTTTTGAACAAAGGCACTTACGGCGGTGTACAATATATTAAACCCGAAACGGTAACCCAGTTTACTTCACGCCAATCAAACGTAAGCCGCCGAGGCTTAGGTTTCGATGGTTGGGGGCCGATTGTGGATAGCCATTATCCATCGCATTTAGCCAATGAGGGTACTTATGGCCATACCGGCTATACTGGCACCTGTGTGTGGGTTGATCCGAAAGATAACCTGATCTATATTTTCCTATCCAACCGTGTTTACCCTAAGGTAACTGACAAACTTTCAAGCTTGAATATCCGCCCGCGGATTATGGATACTATTTATGAGGCAATAGAGAAGGGATTATAGCTAATGAGTGAATGATAGAGGGAGTGAATGAGTGAGTTCTTGCCATTTGCTCCCCCGTCCGTCATCCCGAATTTATTTCGGGAACCCACAGAACAGGTAGCAGACATTGCTTATTCGCTTAGCGCGTGGGGTACTGAAACAAGTTCAGCATGACGGTGGTAATAGGTTGATACTCCATGCAAACCAAGGGTAAAATCCTTAAATTACCCTCTCTATATCAGAACCAATTAACTCGAATGAAACCTCAAAACTTACTTGCAATTATTGCACTTGGCCTCGCTGCGTGCAATCAACCTAAACCCGCCGAAACTAAAGTTGCCGAACAATCTGCTATTATCGGTACCTGGCAACTCATCTCAGATAAAGTTATTACCAATGGCGATACCGCCATTACTTACCCGGTAAAAGGCAAACCAGATGAGATGATCAAGATGTATAACGATACCCATTTCGCCTTCACCCAGCACGATTTAAGCAAAGGTAAAATTGATACCCCATTCTTTAGCTCGGGTGCAGGAACTTATACTTTAAAAGGTGACGACTATATCGAGCATCTGCAATACTGTACCGACCGCGTATGGGAAGGCCACGATTTTGCTTTTAAACTCACCATACATAATGACACTCTGGTGCAGAAAGGCATAGAAAAGCTCGATAGTCTGAAGATCAATCGCGAGATTGTGGAGACTTACGTGAGGAAGAAATAGTTAATAGAACCAAGGATCGAGATACAAGAACCAAGACAAGCTCCTGCCTTAAGCGAAGAATCTTCTTCGATCTGCATAGCCGCTTGTTATTTAGCAGAATATCTTTCACTGCGTTCTGGATGACAGAGAAAGCCGTAGAGGCACAATACTTTGTGTCTCTCTTTATAAATCACTAACTTGCTTAAGCCAATCATTTATTATTATGAAATCAGTTAATATTCCCGAAGGCTCTCAGCAGGTAATGCCTTATTTAATTGTACCAGGTGCCGCTAAATTTTTTGAGTTTATGCACAAGGTTTTTGATGCCGAAGAGGTATACAAAGCCATGCGCGACGAAACCACCATTCAGCACGCCGAACTGATCATAGGTAACCACAAAGTGATGTTCTGTGATAGTACCGATACCTACTTGCCCCAACCTGCAGGTATGTTTGTTTATGTTGACGATTGCGATGCCGTTTACCAGAAAGCCCTAGCCGCTGGTGCTACATCAGTTATGCCGCCATCTGATATGGATTATGGAAGATCCGGAGGCATAAAAGATCCATTTAATAATATTTGGTGGATAACTTCGGTTTAGTTGAATGAGTGAATGATAAATGAGTGAGTGAATAGGCCTCACGTCGCCCATCACGTCAATTGCGAGGTACAGCCTGTCCCGGATTTACTTCGGGAAACCAATCGCGAACTGTACAAAGCGGCTCTGCTAATCGGGGATTGCCACGCTATTGCTCGCAATAACTTTCTTGATGCTTGTCCTGATTCTTGACTCCCGATTCCTGATTCTCTAAACGAGTTCTTTCTTCATCTTTACCACTTCTAGCACCTCGGCATCAGGCATCGATACATCTATATCTTCAATTAGCCGATAGCCCATGGCTTTATAAAGCGGTACGCCTGGCAGGGTTGCACCCAATTCTATGCTTTGAAAACCATCCGCCATGGCGGCATCTTCGCACACCTGGATAATTTGTCGTCCAATACCTTGGCGTGTATATTCGGGATGTACAAAAAATGCCCTGATACGTGCAGCATCCTTTGCAGGATCAAGCAATGGGTCTTCAACATCTTTATGCTGGTCGCCACCAAATAGTGTTTGGCGTTTGCTCCAGCCGCCACATCCTACAATTGCATCGTCTTTTTTGGCTACATAATAAGTACCGTCAGTAATGAGTTGGCTGTCAATCCCAAAGATGTATTTAAGCGAGCTTTCTATTTGGTGTATTGTATAATAATCGGTACTCAGGCTCCGGACCGAAAGGGTAATCAACTGCTGTAAAGCCGGATAATCTTCAAATTTAGCAAGGCGGATCATTGATTTATTAACTGAAATAACAGGAATATAGTATCAGATTAAGGAATCTCTTCTTCAAATACTTGTAACAATGCACAATAAAAAGAAACAACCCAATCATCATTTTCTCATCAAAATAAATAACCTGCATCCTTAACTTCACACACACATCGAAAAAATCGTAAGTTTGCGCCTTATGAAACAAAGCCTATTTGTTTACAATACTTTAACCCGTAAAAAAGAAGAGTTTATACCGCTAAATGCCCCGCATGTGGGTATGTATGTTTGCGGCCCAACAGTTTACAGCGATGTCCATCTGGGCAATTGCCGTACCTATATTTCGTTCGATCTGATATTCCGCTATCTTAACCATTTGGGTTACAAGGTGCGTTATGTACGTAATATTACTGATGCAGGCCACCTGGAGGATGATTCTGATACCGGCGAGGACAAAATCTCTAAAAAAGCAAAAATTGCCCAAGTAGAGCCGATGGAAATTGCCCAGAAATATACCGTAGGCTTCCGTGAAGTATTGGGTATTTTTAATACGCTGCCGCCAAGCATCGAACCTACTGCTACCGGCCATATTATTGAGCAGATTGAACTGGTGAAAGCCATGCTCGCTAATGGTTCTGCCTATGAGGTTGACGGATCGATTTATTTCGACGTTGAGAAATATAACCAGAAGCACGACTACGGCATACTAAGCGGCCGTAACCTCGAGGACATGCTTAACAATACCCGAAGCCTTGGCGGACAGGATGAGAAGCATGGTAAGCTTGATTTTGCGCTTTGGATTAAGGCCAAACCAGAGCATCTGATGAAATGGCCTTCACCTTGGGGATTGGGTTTCCCAGGATGGCATTTGGAGTGCTCGGCTATGAGCCACAAATATTTAGGCGATCAGTTTGATATACATGGTGGTGGTTTAGACCTGGTTCCTACGCATCATACCAATGAAATAGCGCAGAACGAAGCATGCTTCAACAGAACTCCCGCGCGCTACTGGGTCCACACTAATATGCTTACGGTTAACGGTCAGAAGATGTCGAAATCGTTAGGTAATAGTTTTTTACCTCATGAGCTGTTTACCGGCGACAACCATATCCTCAACAAAGGCTATAGCCCGATGACGGTTAGGTTTTTTATGTTACAGGCACATTATCGCAGCACGCTCGACTTTGGTAACGAGGCTATGGAAGCATCAGAGAAAGGCTTTAAACGCCTCATGAATGCTTTTAGCTTATTGGATGGATTGAAAGCATCGGCTACGACAGAAATTGAGATTACGCCATTGCGCGATCGTTGTTACGAAGCCCTAAACGACGATTTTAACAGCCCGGTTTTAATTGCCGAACTGTTTGAAGCATCGCGCATTATTAATTCGGTACATGATGGCAAAATGGCTATTGATGCAGACAATTTGCAACAATTAAAAGACCTGATGAATGTTTTTGTGACCGAAATATTAGGCCTTAAAAACGAGCAGGCTTCAACAGATGAATTGCCTAAAGTGGTTGACTTTATTGTGAACCTACGCAACGAAGCTAAAACTAACCGCGATTATGCCACATCTGATAAAATACGTGACGGTTTGCAGAGAATAGGCATCCAGCTTAAGGACAGCAAAGAAGGTACTACCTGGACCAAGATTTAAGAATATCGAATAATGAATTTTAATTTCGAACATCGAGTTTAAAATTCATTATTCGGCCTTCGATACTCAAAGAGTATTGTAATAATCAAACAACTTTTTCAGATCATCATCACTTTTCAGGTCTAAATCGTTTTTTGCCAGGTAGCCATTTATCTGTGCCGATTTATCGCTCATTAAATTGAGCAAGGTTTCCTTGTTATTTTTAAGGTGTATCATTTTACCCCCTTTATAAGCATAGTATAATATCCCGGCCGAATATATCCCATCAGTTTTGGCCAAGCTATAATTACGGTTTTCTTTAATGTTTTTAAAATAACTTTTCAGCAATTGTGTTTTACCATCAGAAAGCAATTGGTAATAAGAATTAATAGTTTGCCTGTCAATTTTAGGATAGCCATTTACAAATACCATCTGCGGGCTGGTAAATAATGTAAAGCTTTTTATAGGCTCTTCAAATTTCAGAGGCTCGTCGGTATTGAGATATATAAAGCTTAAAACTCCGTCGTAAGTATTGTATTTGAGTTTTAAATCAGCATACACTTTCCCATTATCAGCAACTGCTTTACCGTTTATCCAGCGGTCGGCTAAAAAGGGAGTACCATCAACAATATTGTATTTTGTTGCGGTAATAGGCCTGCCGAACTGATCGGTAAGCGGCGGATCGTAACCTAATTGTGCATGGGCTTTAAGACACGATGTTACAGCAATTAAAACTAATAAATGAAATAGAGGGGTACGCATAATGATATGGGGTAAGGTGAACAATTCATTTATAAGGTTCAATTATCAGCTTAAAAAAATATTAAAAAAGCACACTTTAATATTTACAGCTAATTAATTGATTAACATTAAAGTAAATGATATAATGCTAAATGATATTAGATAAGGGAATTTATCTAAACCCGCGCATTTAAAACTAAAATATGATAACATTGTATAAGCATTAGTTTTACTACAATTGCTTATTAATGGTATTAATTTAACGCTTTTTTTGTTTGCGTGCAAATGCCTGATATGCAAATGCTTTTAATACCAAATATTAACACCTAAACTTAACAGTGTAATTTTATACTAAAACCCAACAATTTAAGTTAATGAGTTAACTATAATTGTAAATTGTTACTACCTGTTAGGTTTACTATTTATTTACTTTTTATTCTAAAAATGAATTTCAAACAATCCTTAATTATTATTGCATTAAGTGGTGCCGGGCTTAACGTATTTGCTCAACAAAAAACAGCCCAGGTGCAAACAGTAATAACAGCCGAAGACAATTTCAATAAACTGGTAGCCAAAAAAGGCATTAAAGATGGCTTTTTAGCAGTAGCAGACGTAGAAGGTATCGTTTTTAAACCCGAAGCCGTTAATATTAATGAATTTTACAGCAAGGTTGACAGGCAACCGGGTACATTAACATGGGTTCCTAAATATGCCCGTATATCATCTGCCGGTGATCTGGCGTTTACAGCAGGCCCCTATGTTTATCAGAATGGAAAGAATGATGAGGATAAAGTATATGGCGATTACGTATCTATATGGCGTACCGATGCAGATAATAAATTAAAGCTATTAGTCGATCTTGGCGTACAGCACCCGGAGCCAGACCACGAAGCTACTACCGATT
>CAHJXH010000007.1 GCA_903644075.1 Sphingobacteriaceae bacterium
CCGATTAACAACTGCAGGTAGGAGTTATAAGTGTGGTTAGGGAAAATAAGCGTATAAAAATGCTTGTTATCCTTATCAATAATCATGGAGTTGGCAAAGGCCCAATCTTCATTCTTAACCTTTAAATCATAAAGCTTCGTAAAGGTTTTTGTTCGGGTATCGAACTGCGTAAGGTCATAAAAGTTTTTTGGGCCGAGGGCTTGCAGGCCGCTGGTGCTGCCGTAACCACCTAAAATGTAAGCAATATCACCATTGTTGGTAGTGCCAGTTGCTGCTAAGTAACGCGGCGAAAAGTGAGCGCCGCCGGCATTTACAGTTTCCCATTGATGGGTATCGAAGCTATAGCGGTTTATGGTGTTTTTATATTTAAACTGGCCATAACCATCTAATACATATAGCGAGTTATCAGCAGACCGGAAGAAATTATTAGACTGCCAGAAATCTATCGCCGGGTCGGCAATGCTATATTTCTGGTTCCATTTGCGGGTTTTAAAATCAAACTTGATAAGCTGCTTTTGCTTATTCTCTATATAATAATTGTACAAGGTTGAATCGTAAGGATTAAAGCTCGACTCATTACTTTTTACCAGATTAAGCGGCCCCGAATTATAACTGATAGCCGATAAGCTATACTTTTTCAAAGAGAAAGTAACTAAAGAATCTGTACCTATAATATAAAGTTCACTAGTACGTGGGTTAAATGCAACGCTGGCAGCCCCGTCAATTTTCAGGCTTTTTTGGTGCGACCATTTGGCATGTAACGAATACATCCATAATGGGTTTGTAACTTCGCTTTGCAGTTTTTCATGATCTTCATGCGCAATATTTCCCTGGTTCTCATTTAATGCCCAATGATAAGGAGTGTTATTATCGGCCTCTATTTTTACGTCTCTTAGTTTAAACGGAGGGCAATCATTGGTTTTAAAGGTTGAGAAATTATTAACGCCGAAAAATAGCTTGTACAGGTTGGGCTTAAAATGAAAGTTGTGTTCAACGTATTTATTGTTGTTCACCATTACAGTCAATTCGTTTTTGGCAAAATTAAAAGCGAGTGAAAATTTATTCCAGCGGTTAACCAGGTCGGCCTGTGAAATATTGAAACTGATATTAGAGTAGCGGTCGCCCATCACCAATTTAAAATGGTTATGATCGATGCCTGGCTCATCTGGCCTTGGGTCACGTTTATTATAAATCAGGTCAACATTGTTTTTTCCGTTTTCAATCAGGCGAAAAATATAACCGTAATAATCTTCACGGTCGGGCAGGAAAGACATTTCGAAGGAAATTTTGATGCTATTATCTATATGTAATCCATTTTGCGGAAACAGATCTAAAGAAGTTCTTTTCTCAAGGACGGTATCGTGGCTAAAAAATCCTAAACCATAAGATTGGCCCCAACTCTGGGGTACCAAACAGGTATTAAGCAGCAACAACACTAATAATAAACGTATCGTGTTCATGACAATATATCACCTCACGGGGAGGCCGTATTGAAAATAGGTTTTTAAAAATTCAATGAAATTGAAAAGGCTTTAACTGGTGATAATTATAATCAAATAAAGATAAATATTAAAACACTATCCACAACACTTTTACCAGGGAATATAAATTTTTCATCGCTTGTTTATGTTTTCACCTGCTTTAATCAAAATTGATCTAAAACTGTGCATTCAACATTTAACACTAAGGTCACATAAGCGCGCCGAAAATATTTTCTTTTTACCCTCATTTATGAGGCATTAATTTAAAATCTGCGCTCATATTTATAAAAAAGCCTTTTTTATTTTTCTCATTAAGGAACGTTTAAGGTTCTGTTAAGGATCGCTTCGTACTTAGCTCCCGATATTTTAACCAATAACACCTATTTATTAAACCTTAAATTCTTAAACATGAGAAGACTTTTATTCATGCTTTTTTTTACATGGAGTGTGTTTCAATGTTTGGGGCAGAACCGTGTAGTTAAGGGGAGGGTAGCCGATGAAAAAGGCCAGCCTTTGCCCGGCGTTACAGTCACTGTCAAACAAACCACTCAGCGCACAGCCACCAATGTGGATGGTAATTACACCATTACACTTAATGGCAATGCTAATGTGCTTGTATTTACCTTTGTAGGTTATCAACCCCAGGAGGTTGACATTGCCGGGAAAGCAACTGCCGACGTTAAAATGGCACCCGCAGCCGCCAGTGCCTTAGATGAGGTTATTGTTACAGCACTTAACATCCCCCGCGAAAAAAAGTCGTTGGGTTATGCTATCCAAAGTGTTAATGTGAACGATATGACCGAGGCCCGGTCGCAAAACATCAGCGACCTGCTGGATGGTAAAGTTTCGGGCTTGCAGGTTATTACCAGCGGCCAGCCAACCGGTTCAACGCGGGTAGTTATACGTGGCGCTAACTCAATCACCGGTAATAACCAGCCGCTATATGTGGTTGATGGTGTGCCGATTGATAACAATGACTCTAACGGCCAGGTTAATAACCTCGACTACGGTAACAATGCTGCCGACCTTAACCCTGATGATATTGAAAATATCCAGGTTTTAAAAGGGCCAAACGCCGCGGCACTTTATGGATCACGTGCTGCTAACGGGGCTATTTTAATTACCACCAAAAAAGGTAAAAAGAATTCTGGCTTGGGTATCTCTTACAATGGGAACTACATGGCTTCGCGTGTATTGCAGTTTCCCGATCTGCAATATATTTATGGCGAGGGTAGCGGTGGCCGTATGAATGGCACGCTGATAGGGTCGCTGGGCTCTGGTGTTATACAGGCAGGTACAAGCGGTAGTCCGGCCCGTAACTGGGGAGCTCCAATGCTGGGGCAGCCATATTTAACGTATAATGGTTTGCTATCAACTTACTCACCTCAGCAGGAAGCTGTAACCGGTTTATTTAAAACAGGCGGTACATCTACACAGAACGTTTCTTTAAGTAATGCGGATGATAAAAGTTCTTTCCGTGTTTCTTATACCAGAACAGATGCCAATGATGTGGTGCAGAAACAAAATGTGGTAAGCAAAAATAATTTTCAGTTAACCGGCAGCAGGCAGTTTGCACCGTTTTTGAGAATTGAAACCCGCTTGCAGTATATTCAGGAAACGGTGAAGAACCGTACCTACCGCAACGAAGACCCGGCCAATCCTTTAAACTATTTGAATAACGCGGTATTAAGTATCCCACTGGAGAGTTTGATACCATGGAAAGATGCTAATGGCAACGCGATACTTGGCGGCGGTAATACCAGTATTGAAAACCCATACTGGGATATTAACGAAAACTCGAACAAAGATACCCACAACACCATGATTGGTGGGGTAACTGCCTACATCAAAATATTTAAAGACCTGCAATTTAGAGCGCAGGAGTCGGGCGATCTGTTATGGGGTAACCGGTATACCTTTATTCAGAAAGGATCTTTAAGTAATATCCCTGGTTCATACGGCGAGTATCAACAGAATAACAGGATATGGAATACCGAAGGTTTGTTTTTATATAATAAACACCTGAAGGATTTCTCTATCGTAGCCAACCTGGGTGGTAACTTACGATATACCAATTACTACAATACCCAAACTGCTACCTCATCCCTGGCGGTTCACGATGTAAAGAACTTAGCAAACACTACCAGTGTGTACACCGCCAGTGAGGCGTTAATCAGATCGCAGGTTAACTCTGTGTATGGTACCGCATCAGTTGGTTATAAGGATTTTGTATTTGTGGATGTTACCGGCCGTAACGACTGGTCGTCGACCCTGCCTGCCGCCAATGCCTCTTTCTTTTATCCATCAGTTAGCGGCAGTTTTGTGTTTACCGAGTTATGGAAAAACATTCCGCCATCTATTTTAAGCTTTGGTAAAATAAGGGCGTCAATAGCTAAAGTGGGTAATGATACCAGCCCTTATAACCTGTATTCGTTGTTTGGTAATGGCGGAAACTTTAACGGTATTAACTATGTGACTTTTGATCAGCTGCTGAAGAATAGCAACCTGAAACCGGAGTTAACAACATCAACCGAAATAGGGTTGGAGTTACACTTCCTCAATAACCGCATTACTTTAGATGGTGACGTTTATAAATCGAAATCAGTTAACCAGATCCTGACCGGCTATACACCTCCCGAGTTTGGCTTTAACCAGCAGGTAATTAATGCCGGATCGGTACAAAATAAAGGTATCGAGCTTTCATTGTCAGGAACACCTATCCGAACCAAAAACTTTAGCTGGGATGCCATCTACAATTTCTCTGCAAATCGCAACAAGGTACTTGAACTGGCACCAGGTATACAATCTATCCTGTTGGGACAAGCAGTTACCGGAAATGTGTATGCAGAAGTTGGTAAACCAATAGGGGTAATACGCGCACAAGATCAGGCTTACTCGTCAGATGGTAAGGCCATTATTGTTCCAACCACTGGTATACCTTATTACACTACGGTAAACCCGGTTTTGGGTAATGCCAGCCCGAGTGCGCTAATGTCTTTCGGGTCGACATTTAAATATAAGAGGCTGAGTTTTAACTTTCTGGTATCAAGCCGTATCGGAGGTTCTATTTATTCGGGAACCAGCTTCCGTTACTTTACATCGGGTATATCATCGCAAACCCTGCAAGGCCGCGACCAATGGCTGTTCAGCGATGGCGTATTGGGAGAGAATGGAAACGAGCAAAACGGAACAACCTCTATCTACAATTTGCCATACCCGGCTGCCGGGCGTGTAAAAGGATCAATCTTCCCCGGGTATGCTCCTGTGTTGGGTGCTAATGGCCAACCCGTAGTAGATGCTAATGGCAATATGATTGCCAACCTTAATTCGCCAAACACGCGTTACATTTCGCCGCAAACTTATTGGCAGCAGGTAGGTGGGCACATCGGCCATATGTATACGTATGATGCTTCTTATGTAAAACTTACCCAGGTAATTTTAGGCTATCAGCTTAACCCAAGAATGTTGCCGCATGTTTTCAAAGCTGCGTCTGTATCACTTGTGGGCCGCAACGTGTGGATTATATTCCAAAAAACACCAAAAGGTATTGATCCTGAAGCTGCCGCCTATTCAGGTAATGCACAAGGATTGGAAATGGGTGGCTCCTTACCCTACGCAAGTTATGGTGTTGATTTAAAACTTTCATTCTAAGTTGATTATGAAGAAGATTATTATATATATCACCCTGGTGCTTATTTGCACTACGGTATCGTGTACGAAAGATTTTACGAGCTTAAATACAGATCCTTCGAGATTTGCATCGGCAGCACCAGAATCTATATTAACCGGCGTTTTTTTAAATACAATTAATAAGCTGGAAAGCAACAATATTAGTTACCTGTGGGAATACACTCATATAGTTGACCCATCCGGCCGTTATTTAGGAGGCGACGAAGGCACGTGGAAAACCATGTACATTAATGTGCTGGGTAATACCGAACAGTTAAAAAAACTATATGTGGGTAATGCCGGCTATACTAACCGGCTTGCTATTACAGACATATGGGAGTGCTACGTTTTTGCTTACCTGGTAGGCACCTATGGCCCAATACCTTATAATAATGCAGGCAAAACCAACAATCCGGATGTGGAGTATGATGATGAAAATACAATATATACATCTATACTTAACCGCTTAAAGGCTGATGCAGCCGCCATAAATGTTAACGGCGATAAAGTAAGCCCTGATGTAATTTTCAACGGAAATTTAACACAGTGGATAAAGTTTGCCAACTCGTTAAGGTTACGCATTGCATTAAGGGTACAAAACAATTTGCCCGATGTAGCCGCAACGCATGTTAAAGACGTGATGGCTAACGAAAGCATGTTGATGACTGCCGATGCCGATGATGCTAAATTTGCTTATGGTACTGCTACGGGCAGTCAATCGGTTTACTTCACCCAACTGGCACAGGGTACTGCATTTTTGGGAACAGCGGCACCTGTTATGAGCGATTATGTGTTTACCTATTTCCGCTCATATCATGATCCGCGAATTGATGCTTATTTCCAGAAAGCGGCAACGCCTTTTAATATTACTGATACCTTAACCAGTACCCAAAGCAGTTTACATTACATAGTTTCTTACCCTATACCGCATTTAGGCCAGCCAAAGTCACAGCCAAGCGTAACAGCGCAAGCTGATTGGGGCTTAACCACCGTGACATTTGTTGGTGCAACAGTGCCTGCTAATTTTAGCACCATGCCTGCTGCGCTTACCGCTGCAACCCGCCCGTTTTGCATGATGACTTATGCTGAGGTTTGTTTCCTTAAGGCCGAAGCTGCTATGAAAGGTTGGGGAGGTTCGCAAACTGCCGATCAGTATTATTATGCGGGCATCAATGCCAACTTTGCTTTCTGGGGTTTAAGTACTGCGCAGGCAACAGCGTATGAGGCACAAAATGGTATTAAATGGGGTACAGCCGGCCATGGTTTCAATTATGATCTGGGCTTTATCAATACCAGCATACCTGCCGATAACATGACCAAGATCTGGACACAGGAATGGATGAATTTTTATGATGATGGCGCGTTTGATGCCTGGTGCCTGCAACGCCGCACTCATAATCTTATTTTGCCACCGCATACCAATCCGGGTAATAACCCGAGTGTTACCAGCAACAGTACTTATGCAAACCTGCCCGACAGATGGTTTTACCCGGTACAAAGCGAAATTAATACCAACCCGGTAGGTTATGCTAATGGTGTAAAGCTGCTGGGCAGCGCGGGTGATTTTGTGACCACACCTTTAAAGATAGAACCTGCTTACACTTATCCTAACTGGGCAAAAACCAAAGCATTTATCGACTACAGTTTTGTAGAGAAATGGTACGGCAATAATATAGAAGACCTTACAGCAGCCGGCATCAAATACAGCGTGTTATCAACTTATTAATAAAAACCTGAAGATGAAAAAGAGACACTTATATAAAATTGGTTGTTTAGCATTATTGATGCTAACGGGCTTGGTTTCCTGCAAAAAGAAGGAGCCGACTGTTGAAGACAACTTCCTTAACTATGCCATTCCCGATGTGCCGGTTACAAGTAATTATACCGTGGGTGCATTCTATTATACATTTGGGTCGTTTAATACTAATGTTACCCAGAAGCCAACGGTTGGCGGCCCGGGCCCATATTTTTACTCAAATGGTTTCCCGGCATTGGGTACAGCCACAGCACCTGTACTTACCCCGGCTATTATGGACCAGCATGTGGCTGATGCACAATTAGCCAGGATTGATTACTTTATATTTTCGGTACGATCACCCAATCTGGATAACGCCAATTTTAAGGCCGACTCCAATACCATCGTATCGTTTTTAAACGCGGCCAATTCATCGAAAATGAATTTCGCCATCTCTTACAACCTTAATATTGGATTGTTCGGTGTTACCAACTCTGGTGGTACCGGTGGCAACGGGGTAACAATAGAAGCGAACGCGACTAAATTAGCTTCCTTTTATAACGATTTCAAAAGGTTATCCTACTGGATGACCAAGGCTAATTACCAGAAAGTAAACGGTAAATACCTTATTGTAATGAATAACGCACAGGATTTAAACTCTGCTAACAATGCTGCTTTGTATGCGCAGATCAGGAGCAACTTATCGGCAATGGGTTTCCAGCTTTATATTGTGGGGATGCAAAACAGGTGGTCGCCGCCAGAGCGTTATTACTATCGCTTTCAAAACTGTACCGATGCCATGTATGAAGCCAACATGTCTGATTATGCAAGTGACATCGACAGGTTTAACCTTTTCCCGCAGATGTGCGATCAGAACTTCGCTTACTGGAAAACTACGGTTGAATCATGGGGCCAGGAATTTGTTCCGTGTGTAATGGCCGGTTATAATTACCAGATCGGTAACCCAACATCATCAAGCTTAAGTGTGAAGCGGACTGCAGATGGTGCTTACTATAAAACATTTACCAATGTAGCCAAGCGTAATGCTTCCAAAAGCAGGCTGATCTTTGTGGATTCGTTCAATAACTTCGGTTTGGATTCACAGATTGAGCCCACCCAAAGTTACGGTAACGTTTACCTTGATCTCACCAGGACAAGTTTCAAAGTAAACTAATCAAAATAAAAAGACCGGGAAACATTCCCGGTCTTTTTATTTCAAACCCAATTATGTGTCCATTAATACTTTATTAAGCAATAAGTAAGCGTTGCGCATTCTTTTGAAGTATTAACTAATTATACCTTATGAATAAAATACAACATACGCTTTTAGTAGTTGCTGCATTGTATGCTGGTTCTGTTTATGCGATGCATCATTCAACCAAAAAAACAGGGCATTTATCTGCAGATACTACAGGTTGTGATTGCGACGTGAATAAACAAATTGAACTGTCCGCCAAAGCCAAAAGCAATAAGAAGCCAGTTCAAACTTTAGCCAGGTCAAAAAATAAAGCAGAAGTTACTATCCCTAAATATCTCGATCCAAAAGTTCCTATCGAAGAGCGGATCAGTGATCTGCTTCCCCGCTTAACACTCGAAGAAAAAGTGATTGAATTGAGCGACAGCTGGGGCTCGAAAGCTATTCCTCGTTTAAAAATTCCGGCCATGTTAAAAACAGAAGGATTGCATGGGCAGTCATATTCAACAGGGGCAACTATCTATCCGCAACCCATAGCTATGTCGAGCACATTTAATACCGATTTAATTAATAAGGTTGGTATTGCTACTGCGGTTGAAAGCAAGGCCGCTAATCTGCGCGTAACCTGGTCGCCGGTGCTGGATGTAGCACGCGATGCACGTTGGGGCAGGGTAGAAGAAACCTATGGTGAAGACCCATACCTGGTAAGCAGGATGGGCGTGGCCTGGATTAATGGTTTCCAAAGCCTGGGCATGCTTGCCGTGCCCAAACACTTTGCCGGCCACGGCGAGCCGTTGGGCGGTCGGGATAGCCATGATATAGGATTATCAGATCGTGTGATGCGTAATATCCATCTTGTGCCCTTCAGGGCAGCGGTTGAAGAAGCACATGTAGGCGGAGTAATGGCGGCCTACAGTACATGGAATGCTGTTCCGGATAATGGCTCGACCGAATTATTGCAAAAGATATTACGCGAAGAATGGGGTTTCGATGGCATGGTGGTTTCTGACTGTAGTGGGCCCGAGAACTTTCTGTATAAACAATCAACTGTAAGTAATCTGGAAGAAGCCTGCCGCGAGGCTATCCGTGCAGGTGTGGATATTGAATGCGGTTCGGCATTTAAAAAAGCATTGAAACAAGCCGTTCAGGATGGTTATTTAAAAGAGAGTGAACTGGATATTAACCTTCGCCGGGTTTTAAGGGCAAAGTTTAAACTGGGCTTGTTTGAAAATGCAGGTTCGCCCGATATGGTTTGGGATAAATTGCCTGCTTATAACACACCAGAGCATCAGGCATTGGCAAGAGAAGTGGCGGTGCAAGGATCTGTATTGCTGAAAAACGATCATCAATTGCTGCCATTAAAAAAGGATATTAAAACCATTGCCGTAATTGGCCCCAATGCAGATATAGCCCAGATAGGCGACTACTCGGCCAAGCCCGAAAATGGCCAACTGGTAACTGTTTTGCAGGGCATACAATCGCACGTAAGTACAGGCACTAAAGTGTTATTTGCACATGGCTGCGATGTATTATCGGCAGATACCTCTGGTTTTGCAGAGGCCAAACAAATGGCCACACAGGCAGATGCTGTTGTGTTAGTTGTAGGTGATCAATCGGTAAGAGAGAATATTCACGATGCATCCAAACCAACTACTGGTGAAAACGTGGATGGCGCTACCTTAGAAATTCCCGGAGTGCAACGGAGGCTGATTAAAGCTATCCAAGCTACAGGCAAACCCGTAGTATTAGTACTGGTAAACGGCAAACCTTTTACTTTGAGTTGGGAAGCCGAAAAAATCCCTGCCATACTGGAAACCTGGTATCCCGGCGAAGAAGGCGGCAATGCCACTGCTGATTTGATTTTTGGTGACCGTAACCCGTCAGGCAAATTGCCCATGACCTTCCCAAGGCATGTGGGCCAACTGCCGCTAACGTATGATTACATGCCATCGGGCCGTAATTATAATTATTACGATATGCCTTTTGCGCCGCTGTATCGCTTTGGTTATGGCTTAAGCTATACCACTTTTAAATATAGCAACCTTGTTATTACGCCTAAAAAGGATGATACAGGTTTTGTATTTGTTTCTGTCGATATCCAAAACACCGGCAACAGCGATGGCGACGAGGCAGTGCAGATGTATGTGACTGACATGGTAACCTCGGTTATCACGCCGGTAATACAGCTTAAAGGCGTTAAAAAGGTATCACTTAAAAAAGGGGAAACGCAAACAGTGAATTTCCAGTTAACGCCATATCAGCTATCGATATTAAACCCCGGCATGGATAGGGTATTAGAGAGCGGCAAATTCAGGGTGCATGTTGGTGGCTCCAGTCCCGAGTTTCCGGGCGGAAATACAGATCAGAAGCAAAAGATCGGTTTCTCTAATCCGAATGAAGGCATTTCGGGCGAGTTCAGCATAGCTAAAAACTACAAGGCAGATTTCAGCTACCATCTTAAAACACCTGCAACTGTACACGCAGGCGAAAGCTTCCCGGTTACGGTAACTGTTAAAAATGAGGGTAACCTGCTGGATATTGCCGATCTTAAAGTTTACGGCGAAAGTTTAATCGATACCCATCGTTTCGAAATAGAACAAGGGCAAACCAAAAGCTACACCTTTAATATAATCTTATACCACAGCGGGCAGCAAAATGTAAATGTTGTTTTGGGGGCGAAAATAATTGCCGGTAGCATACAGGTTTTAAAATCGCCTGCCCGGTTGCAGTTAACCAATACGCATACCATAATTGGTAACGATGGTATATTACATTACAAAGCGCTGGCTACTAATTTTGGAAGCGAACCATATCAAAATGTATTAAACATTGCGATAGATGGAAAAGATGTTGCACATCAACCGCTCACACTTTCACCGGGCGAACACCGCGATGTAAATATAGATTACGCCTTCCCACACTCAGGTGCTTTTCAACTAAAAATTGGCAGTGATGCACCTCAGCAAATTGTTGTGCCGGGGGGAGTAAGCCTCGGCCTTAAAGACCCATTGGTTTATTTGAATTTTGATAAAGCGGTTGAGGGAGGCGTAAGAAATGAAGTTACCGGAGCTGTACTCTCTGTAAAAGGAAAGCCTGAGTACGCAAGCGGCAAACAAGGCAAAGGCTTTTACACCGCAAATAAAAATACATTCATTAAAGCCGGCAGTTTAGACCTGTACCGCAAACCTTTTACGTTGGCTACCTGGGTAAATATTGATGCTTTAGAGGATGGGCAAGCCACGCTATTTGGCGGCCAGGCCCCAATGGGAGCCGATATTGATGTAAGCGGAACTAACCTGGCGGCAGGGATCTTTAATCAACGTTTATTGTCCTCTTTCCAGGATCGTGATGTAAAAGGGAAGTCCCAAATAGAAACCGGGAAATGGGTTCATGTAGCTTACACCTATAACCCTGATAAAGAGCAAAGTTCGCTATACATTAATGGTAAGCTCGATCAATCAGGCGCACAAAAGCCTTATGCCGGTCCGCTTGAAATAATTGGTGGCGCACAACGGCTTAACCACGGCAGATACATCATGGATGATGTACTGATAACCCGCTCATGCCTAAGTGAAAGCAGTATTAAGTTATTGGCAGATCAGGGTATCGATGCATTTCAAAAAGGTGAACTAACCACAGATTGGCGCAATCTGCCTGCTATGCCTGCCAATGTACATACATCAGCTAACATTCCATCCAATAGCAAAATCGCAGTAACAGTTGAAGTAGGCGATAAAAGCGGCAATATCATTGATGCCAAAACCTTCGATCTGAAACCGGGTGATCAAAGTATCCCGCTAAGCGGTATTAAACCGGGTGCTAAAGTAAGGCTCAAGGTTACGCTCACGGCTGCTAAGCTGGGCGTAATGCCGGTTCTGCAAACGGTTTCGCTCGATACCATCAGGTGGTCTACCACAGATGAATGGCAAAAGGGAACTTACTCCGAGAGTTTAAAAATCGGGTTATAATTAGAAAAGGAGAAGGCGGACAAAATGTTCGCCTTTCTTTTTAAACGTCATTAATTAAAAAAATAACCCTGTATTTTTCTGACTATTAAGCTTTTATTAAACTTCCATTAAACTCCTCATCTACATTCGGTAGTGTAATATGGTCAACCTGTTTCCCAAACAGATTGGCCTTACCATAAACCTAATAACGGGAAAAAATGAAATTGAAAACCTTCGTTCCGCCGTAAGGGTGGCATGCTTTTGTCATCACGCTAATAACCTCCATAAACATTAAACAATCACCAATTATTAAAAAAATGAGAAAAGAAATGTTGTTATGGGCATCAGCCCTGCTATTATTTTCGGGCTGTTCTAAAAATAACCTGGCTGAAAAAGGTTCATCTCCTAAAAAGTTAGCCGGCGCAAATGCCGTTTCACCACTAATGTCAGGAGTGGGCGATGTGGTGGGTAAAATAACAGTAGGTTACCAGGGTTGGTTTGGCTGTGTGGGCGATAATTCGCCTTACAACAGCTGGACGCATCAAAACCTGGAGAGCTGGCCAGACGTTAGGCAGTATACTACCACTTATGCGGGCGATAAATTTAACCAGGCCGGTGTGCAACAAGCAGCTTTTAATGGTAATCTGGGTAATGGCCAGCCTGCTAAGATGTTCTCGTCGTACGATCAGTCGACCGTTAACGTGCACTTTTTATGGATGCAGCAAAATGGAATTGACTGTGCCGCCCTGCAACGATTTGGAGGTGCCCTAACCTCAGATCCGCGCGATAAGGGTTTCAGGGATGGTATGGCTACCCGGGTGCAAAACGCAGCACAAACTTATGGCCGTAAATTTTATATTATGTATGATATCTCGGGCTGGACCAACTTCCAAACCGAAATGAAAACTGATTGGACCAGTTTCATGAGCGCTCATACCTCATCAACAGCTTATGCAAAGCAAAATGGCAAGCCCGTGGTGTGCATCTGGGGGATTGGTTTTTCGAGCAGGCCGGGTAATGTCACTTCATGGTCTGATGTAATTAGTTGGTTTAAATCTCAGGGATGTTATGTAATTGTGGGTGCACCTGCCAATTTCAGCACAGATACGGCTAACCAACCAGCCTACAATCTGGCAGACATGCTGATGCCATGGCGTGTGGGCAACACCACCAATTTTCAAACTATGGATGCTAATGACCTTAACTATTGCAATGCGCATAACATTGATTACCAAACTGATATTTATCCCGGCACTGCCTTTTACAATTCAAATGCATCGCGCCCTAAAAACGAGATCCCGAGAATGCATGGCGATTTTATGTGGTCGCAGTTTGCGGGCGCTAAAAATGCCAATGTAAGCAGTGTTTATATTTCGATGTTTGACGAAATGAACGAAGCCACAGGCATTTTAAATTGCGCTGAAGATGCCTCATCTATCCCGGCAGGTAATTATTTCCTTACCCTTGATGCTGATGGCACACATGTTTCATCTGATTTTTATCTTCGTTTGGTTAATGATGGCGGCAAAATGATTAAGGGGCAAATTGCCTATACGGCATCGCACCCAACGCCGCATGTGCTTACACCGCCTGCAAGTTTAACGCCTCATGTGCTTTCCAGTTCATCGATACAGATCAATTGGGCGCAGGTTACAGATTCGCCGGTTTATAATATTAAACGGGCTACGGTAAACGGCGGGCCATATACTACTGTTGCTACAGGTGTTACAGGTGGCACCTATACTAATACAGGTTTAACAGTTAATACTACCTATTATTATGTAGTATCGGCGGGTTATATTAATGGTGGAGAGAGTGCCAACAGCGGGCAGGTTAGTGGCAAAACCAATCCGTGATAAATCAAATAATACGAGTTACAGCAGCAAAGGGAAGGGCAATTAATCCTGCCCTTTGCTGTTTTATAGCAAACAAAGGTTGTAAAGCTTTGCTGCTAAGCTTATTTTTTATAGCTTAGCTTATTCGTGTAAGCCGCGACGAATTCTGTTGTCCGGAAAACCTATAAATTGATTTTTTGCTTTAGTTGTTGTTAATGCATGGTAACGGGTTTATTATGAGATGGTGTGGATTTAAAATATTTGTAATTACAGTTATTTTAATTGCGGGTGCTTTTCAGTGTACTTTTGCCGAATCATACGGCTTAAGCTTTTACAGCCATGAGGTTGTACAGGATAAACGTACCTCCCTGCAATTAAATACCGGGAACACATTGCAATCAAAGGATAATTTTTCTATTGCTTTCGATCTTGCATTTATTCCCCATCAGGAGATATATTTCGGTTATATATTTCGAATGATCAATGATAATAACCAGAACATCGATCTTATTTATGATAACCAGCCCAACACCAAACATTTTAAACTGATTATTGGCGAGCACCTAACCCAAATACAATTTAACCTGCCCGATAAGCTGCTTTTTGAAGATTGGACCAATTTTAAAATTGTTGCCGATTTTAAAAACGACAAGATTTCCTTAATTGCAGGCGGTAATACTTACACCGAAAATAATGCACATTTAAAGCAGGGAAGCAACTATAAGTTATTGTTTGGGGCTAATGCTTATAAACAGTATCAGTCCACAGATTTACCACCCATGAAACTGCGGGATGTTAAGCTGTTACAGCAAGACAAACTGGTTGATTATTGGCCTTTAAATGAATATAACGGTAATGTGGCTAATGAAACTGTTAACCAAAACAATGGCGTAGTAACTAATCCGCTATGGTTAAGATCGCGTCACCGCAACTGGCAGCTCGAAAAGGAATTGACCGTACCAGGAATTGTGAGTTCGGCGTTTGACGCTAAAACGCAGAG
Organism: Sphingobacteriaceae bacterium; assembly: GCA_903644075.1. Lineage (GTDB taxonomy): Bacteria > Bacteroidota > Bacteroidia > Sphingobacteriales > Sphingobacteriaceae > Mucilaginibacter. Next base: position 14,863 of record CAHJXH010000007.1, read on the forward strand.
CATTTATCTGGTTACTTCCGATTCTGTGATCGTGTATTCTGCTAATGGCTCTAAAAAGATGCATGGCCTTAGTTATGCTACCGGTATAGAAGAGCTGGTGCCGGGCGATCAATCTCTTTACTTTGATAACAAGTTGTATTATATTTTTACTGATAAAAAGTTAGTAGCTACTTATAATACCGAAAGTAAGAACTGGGATCAGCGGTTAAAAAAACTGCCTCCTTTTACCAATTACGGCCATTTAAATAAGTTTTTCTCGCCCAGGGATAGCTCCTTGTATACGATAGGTGGCTATGGGCAGTTGATTTATAAAGACAGTGTATCGAAATATAATGTCAGCAATCACAAATGGGAGTATGTAAAAACCAAAGGCGATGCTTTTACCCCAAGATATCTGGCTGGTTTAGGTACAACCGCTAATGCCGATACCGCTTATATTTTAGGCGGATACGGTAGTGCATCGGGGCAACAAATTGTAAATCCCCGCAATTTGTATGACATGATGCGTTATACGGTTAAAGACAAAACCTTTAAAAAACTCTTCGATTTGGATTCGAAAGGAGAGGACTTTGTATTCGGCAACTCTTTAATTATTGATCAAAAGGCTAAAACTTACTATGGCTTAATTTTTCCTCAGCATAAATATAATTCGCATTTACAGCTGATCAGAGGATCGCTAGAGAACCCATCTTACCAGGTTGTTGGCGATGCCATTCCTTTCCTGTTCCATGATGTTTCATCATTTGCTGATTTGTATTACAGCAGCGAAACCGGTAGTTTTTTTGCCGTAACATTATTGCAGGATAACAATAATACCCATATTAAAATCTACTCGCTCGCTGGCCCGCCAGAGGTATTGCAGGCTACCGCATCTTTGGCAAGCACTGCCGGATTTAAAACCTGGTGGTTAGAAGTATTCATTGCTATTCTGGCCGTTATTGGCGGGGTATTATATTTTAGAAATGGGAAGCCAACCCAATTTACTCCGCATGCATCCGAAGAGCCTGTTACTCCAAAGCCAGTCGTAAACCATGTTGCTCATCAGGAAACAGAAGAAATAATTGCAAGTATTGAGTTTCCGGTAGTGCCTAACCCAACCCGCAATGCCATTTACCTATTTGGCGATCTGCATTTGTTTACCGACCAGGGGGCCGAGATTACAAAAGCATTCACTCCGCTCTTGAAAGAGCTATTCCTGATCATCACCTTGTATTCTATCAAATGGGGCAGAGGGGTTAGTTCCGAAAAATTGAACGAGATTTTATGGTTCGATAAATCTGAAAAAAGCGCCCGGAACAATTGCTCGGTTAATATTGTGAAGCTGAAGACCTTGTTAGACAAGATGGGGCACTATCATCTATCGAAAGACACCGGTTATTGGAAAATTGATATTGATTATGATGCCATTTTTGTAGATTACTATAATTACCTCACCATTGTATCTAACAAAGAAGAGCTTGATAAGCAAAAAATACTCCAGCTTACGCAGATCACCCAGCGTGGTAATTTCTTGTCGAATATTGAGTACGAATGGCTGGATACATTTAAATCTGATGTATCAAACGAGATTATTGACTGCTACCTGCAGTTTGCCAACTCGATGAAGATCTCTGACGATCCGCGTTTCCTCATCAAGCTAGCTAATGATATCTTTTATTTCGACCCGGTTAATGAGGATGCCATGATCCTTAAATGTAAGGCGCTATCATTCCTGGGTAAACACTCTTTAGCTAAAACCACTTATGAGAGTTTTAATAAAGAGTACAAGGAAATTTACGGGGAAGATTTTGAGAAGAATTTTCATGCCGTAATGGAATAATTTTTAATAACCGTCAAAAAAACGCTCATTAATTTCTGGATTAGGCATTTATTAAAGTTTTGTTAATCGCTGCCGGTTAATTTGTATTCCATAATTAACCATTTAACTAATTAACCAAAAGCGATGAGACAATCTCTATCAGTTAAAATTCCCTCATTTTATAAAAACCGGTTAAGCGCATTTTGTGCTGCGCTTGTATTTTCGGTGGCTGTCCTTTTTTCTTCGGGCAGCGTTTTCGCACAAAAAAATCCATTTATTACCAGTATGTATACTGCTGATCCATCGGCCCACATATGGAAAGATGGCCGATTGTATGTATATGCATCGCACGATATTTTCCCGGCCCGCGGCTGCGATTTGATGGATCAGTACCACGTTTTTTCTACAAGCGATATGGTACACTGGAAAGACCACGGCGAAATTTTGCGCGCCAGCCAGGTGCCATGGGGCAGACCCGAAGGTGGCTTTATGTGGGCGCCGGATTGTGCTTATAAAAACGGAACCTATTATTTCTATTTCCCGCACCCAAGCGGCGAAGGCAAGTTGTGGAACAGCACTTGGAAAATTGGTGTAGCAACCAGCAAAAGCCCGGCAAGCGGCTTTAAAGTACAAGGCTACATTAAAGGTTTGGACCCGATGATTGACCCATGTGTGTTTGTTGATGATGACGGCCAGGCTTATCTATTCTATGGTGGCGGCGGTACCTGCAAGGGTGGCAAGTTAAAAGACAACATGATGGAAGTTGATGGCGAAATGAAAAAAATGGAAGGCCTGCAAGATTTTCACGAGGCCAGCTGGGTACACAAAAGAAACGGTATCTATTACCTGTCGTATTCAGACAATCATGATGTAAATGGTAAGCACAATCAAATGCGCTACGCCACCAGTAAAAGCCCATTAGGCCCATGGACTTATCAAGGCATTTATATGGAGCCTACAGATAGCTTTACCAACCATGGTTCGATAGTGGAATATAAAGGCCAGTGGTGGTCGTTTTACCATAACAGCTCATTATCTAATAACGATTGGTTAAGATCAATCTGTGCCGATAAATTATATTATAACGAAGACGGTACCATCAAAATGGTAGTGCAAACAACCGGAGCCGAGAAATAGCCGATCCTATATTTATCTGTAAAAAAATCAGGAGCACGAATGTGCTCCTGATAACCAATTACGAACAGCGGCTGAGAGCCAAAATGAGGAATATTTTTTTTATACTCAAATAACGCTCTGCAGCCTTAAGAAATTTATAATTTCTTATTAATAAGCGCTTAAATAGTGCTTTTTTGAATTAATAATCGCCCTGTTTTATTAATTTGTCCCATCCAATTTCAATTAACCTATTGTACCTAATGATAAAAAAACATTTACTACTTACCTGTTCAGTATCTTTTATGCTATCGATTGCAGGTATGTCTGTTATAGCACAGGAAAAAGCTCCCATTTTTAGGAATGCTGCTTTACCAATTAACGAGCGTGTTAATAACCTGGTAAGTAGCCTTACGCTCGAAGAGAAAATTTCACTGTTAGGTTACCAAAGCAAAGCAGTGCCGCGTTTGGGTATCCCTGCTTATAACTGGTGGAACGAAGCATTGCATGGTGTTGCCCGTGCGGGTGAGGCCACTGTGTTTCCACAGGCAATAGGTATGGCGGCAACTTTTAATGATGCGTTGTTAAAACAGGTAGCGTCGGCAATTTCGACAGAGGCAAGAGCGAAGTACAACCTCGCAACAGCTAAAGGCGAACATCCGCAGTATATGGGTTTAACATTTTGGTCGCCCAATATTAATATATTTCGTGACCCACGCTGGGGCCGCGGACAAGAGACTTATGGCGAAGACCCATACCTGACCGGCCGTATGGGAACTGCCTTTGTAAAAGGTATGCAAGGCGATGATCCGGAGCATTTAAAAACGGCAGCTTGTGCCAAGCACTTCGCTGTGCATAGCGGTCCTGAAGCTGGTCGTGGTGCATTTAATGCGGTGATTGATCAGAAAGATCTGCGCGAAACTTATCTTCCTGCCTTTCATCAATTGGTTAATGCGGGGGTAGAATCTGTAATGGGCGCTTACAATCGCGTTAACGGCGAGCCTTGTAATATCAGCCCTACGCTTTTAGGTATCTTAAGAAACGAATGGGGCTTTAAAGGGCATTTGGTAACCGACTGCGGTGCATTGGACGACATCTGGGAAAGCCACAAGGTGTTACCCAACCGCGTTGCTGTAGCTGCCGCGGCTGTTAAAGCAGGCGTTAACCTCGATTGCTCAACCCTATTGCAAACCGAAGTGATGCAGGCTGTAAAAGAGAATCTGTTAACAGAAAAAGAAATAGATGCTTCGTTAAAAACATTATTAGCCACACAGTTTAAACTGGGCTTTTATGATAACCCGGCTAATTCACCTTATGTTAATTATGGTGCCGATAGTGTGGGTACAGCATACCACGTACAGCTTGCCCGTAAAATTGCGGAGCAGAGTATGGTGTTGCTGAAAAACAACAATAATCTGCTGCCTATTAATAAAGATAAGGTAAACAACATATTGGTGATGGGGCCCAATGCCTTTAATGCCGATGTGTTGCTGGGCAATTATCGCGGTATTTCTTCTGATCTGGTAACTTTTACCGAGGGGATTACTAAAGCAGCTGGTCCGGGTATAACGGTTCAATACCAGATAGGCAGTGATCTGGTTGATTCTACCAAAATTCAATACGTTGGCGATGCACGTAGTAGCGATGTAACGTTTGCCGTTATAGGCTTATCGCCATTAATGGAGGGCGAGGAAGGCGATGCTTTCTTATCCAAAAATGGTGCAGATAAAGCTGATCTGCGGTTACCTGCGGTGAACATCGCCTTCATGAAAAAGCTTCGTAAAGAGAGTGATAAGCCTATTGTTGCCGTAGTAACATCGGGCAGCGCTTTAGATATTGCCGAAATAGAACCTTATGCCGATGCTATTATTTTGGCGTGGTATCCTGGCGAACAAGGCGGTAACGCATTTGCCGATATCGCTTTCGGAAAGGTTTCACCTTCTGGTCACTTACCGGTTACTTTTTATAAATCATTAAAAGATTTACCCGATTACAAAGACTACAATATGAAAGGGCGTACCTACCGTTATTTTAAAGGCGATGTAGAATATCCTTTTGGTTACGGTTTAAGTTATACTACATTTGATTACCAATGGGCTGCGCAACCTAAAAAAACTTATACTGAAGGACAAAAAGTTAACTTTACTATTAAGGTAGCCAACACCGGTAAAATGGATGGCGACGAAGTGGTACAAGCCTACATTACTTATCCCAACATCGACAGGATGCCGGTTAAAGAATTGAAACAGTTTAAACGGGTAACAGTGAAAAAAGGCGATCAACAGGAAGTTAATATCGAAATTCCACTGGCCGATCTGGAAAAATGGGATTTGAAACAAAAAAAATGGAAATTGTTCAAAGGCCAGTACCAGGTGGTATTGGGCAGCAACTCTGCAGATAAAAAACTGGCGGCCTCATTTACAGTAAAATAATATGATGAAGAAGTTAACCTTAATATATGTACTTGTTTGCCTTGCGTTTAGTGTTTACGCACAATCGCCCGCCAAACAAACTACCATTTGCAACCCGCTGAACCTTAGCTATCGGTTTATGATTGATACGCCTTCGAGGCGCGAAGCGGCCGATCCTGCCATCATTTTATTCAAAAACAAATACTATTTGTTTGCCTCTAAATCGGGTGGGTATTGGAAGTCTGATAACCTGATTAGCTGGAGCTTTATCACATCAGCTGATTTGCCTTTTGAGGATTATGCACCTGCTGCTGTGGTTGTTAAGAATAGCGTTTATTTTATGGGCTCAACCGGCCAGGGTAAGCAGAAGATTTACAAAACGAATGATCCGGGTTCAGGTAAATGGGAAGTAGCTAATGTCGATTTTCCAATCCGGACGGCAGACCCTGATCTGTTTCTGGACGATAATGGCAGGCTTTATTTTTATTACGGCTGTTCAGATAAAACCCCTATCTATGCTGTTGAGCTCGATCGCAAAACGCTGAACCCAATCGGCAAACCAGTTGAATGTTTTAACAGTGATACAGAGAACCATGGCTGGGAGCGCCCCGGCGATTATAACGAACTTAAAAACAGGCCTTGGGTAGAAGGCTCATGGATGACCAAGCACAATGGCAAATACTACCTGCAATACGCCATGCCCGGCACACAATACAAAAGTTATGGCGATGGTGTTTATGTGGCCGATAATCCATTAGGCCCGTTTAAAGTACAGGTTACTAACCCGGTTTCGTACAAACCCGAAGGCTTTATTGCAGGCGCTGGGCATAGCAGTACCTTTCAGGATAAATTCGGTAACTACTGGCATGTATCCACCATGACTATCTCGGTAAAACACATGTTCGAGCGCAGGTTAGGATTGTTCCCCATGTTTTTTGATAAGGATGGTGAGCTTTACACCTATACTGCATTTGGCGATTTTCCGCATGTGATCCCGCAAAAGCATATCAATGGGCCGCAGGATTTTCAGCCTCAATCAATGCTGTTATCTTATAATAAACCAGTGCAGGTTTCATCGGCTTTGCCAGATCATCCAAAAACAAACGCAGTTAATGAAGATGTGAGGACTTATTGGAGTGCACAAACAGGTAATAAAGGTGAGTGGATAAGTGTAGATCTGCAAAAGCAAAGCCGTGTAAAAGCAATTCAAATCAACTTTGCAGAGCAAAATACGCATATCACAGGAAGGACAGATTCTGCCTATTACCAGTATTTGCTCGAGTATTCATCGGATAATAAAACCTGGAAAACCATTAGAAATAAAACCCTTAAAACGGATTTGCCGCATGATTATATTGAATTAGCAACGCCGGTTTCAGTAAGGTATATCCGCTTAACTAATAAGCATGTTCCAGATGGTAAGTTTGCCATTTCTGGGTTACGTGTATTTGGTAAAGGAAACGGAAAATCACCTGCGGTTGTTAGTGGATTAGCTGTCAATCGCGATGTTGATGCCCGAAACGTATCATTAAGTTGGAAGAAGAGTGCTGGTGCAATTGGTTATAATGTAAGATTTGGCACAGCGCCCGATAAACTGTATTTAACTTACCAGGTATTAAATGCAAATGAGGTTACCATTCATAGCCTAACCCGTCAGCAGAAATACTATTTCTCTGTTGATGCCTTTAATGAAAATGGCGTAACCAAGGCTATTAAGGTTACCGCAGCCCATTAAGCGGTGTTTTTCTATTAATTGGGTGATAATTATCATAATTGTCACCAATTAATTACACCTTACCCCATCCGTTAGCTATTAATTAAGCTTTTGTTAACCTCTAAAAATAATTTCGGAGCATATATAATAACCAATTATTAAGCCGAAATTATGATAAAACTAAAACTCGCTTTTCTGAGCTGGATACTTTTGTGTGCTGTGTATACGGTACACGCCCAGAATGTACATAGTAAAACTACTTTATATCCAACCTATAAAGGCCTGGTTATGGCTGGTTACCAGGGTTGGTTCAGGGCTGCAGGCGATGGTACGAGTGCGCGCGGTTACTCTTATGGCAATGAGAAACAATCGAGCATTGATATGTGGCCTGATGTTACCGAATACGAAAAAACTTACGAAACTCCTTTTAAAAATGCTGACGGCAAACCATCACGCATGTTTAGTTCGGCAGATAGAAGTATCATCGATACTCATTTTAAATGGATGCAGCGGTACGGTGTTGATGGCGTTTTTATGCAGCGTTTTTACGGCAATGTAAAGGCGAGAGATAAAGAATCGTCGGCCATTATGCAGAATGCATTTGAGGCGGCTTCTAAATACAAACGTGCTATCGCGGTAATGTATGATCTGTCGGGGTTAAATCCGGGCGAAGATTGCTCGGCAATCATCGAAGACTGGAAATACATGGTTGACCAGATTAAAGTGACAAACCAATCCGGCACCAAAACCTACCTGCACGAAAACGGTAAACCAGTAGTTTGTATTTGGGGAGCTGGTTTTCCAGACCGCCCATATAACGTACGCAATATCGGCCTCGACAGGCTGATTGATTTTTTAAAGAATGACCCCATATATGGCGGCTGCGCGGTTATGCTTGGAGTACCAAACTCCTGGCGTACCCTGCGTGCCGATTGTACTAACGACCCTTACCTGCATCAGTTAATTAAACAATGTGATATTGTGTTGCCATGGGCTGTACAACGTTACTCACCGCTTTTGCATAATGATATAGACCGTTACCGCGACGATGTTATTGACGATATTAAATGGTGCCGTGATAATAACCTGGAGTATGTGCCTTGTGTTTACCCTGGTTTCAGCTGGCATAATCTTAGCCTGCATGCTTTTCCGGATGATATTAAACCTAATGCATCGATACCAAGACAAGGCGGTCGTTTCTATTGGCAAATGATGTCTACTGCTATGTCTGCAGGGGCAAGCATGATCTATGTTGCTATGTTTGATGAAATTAACGAGGGCACTGCTATCTTTAAAGTGACCGATCATCCACCTGTAACGCCGGCCGGAAACGGTGTACATTTTACCGACCTGGAAGGTGTACCATCAGACCGTTACTTGTGGCTAACCGGCGAAGCAGCCAAAATGCTGAGAAGGGAAAAACCGCTTGTATTTAAAATGCCGGTGCAGGGCGAATCTAAATAGGTAAATCAAAAAGCTGATGGCAAAGAAATTAATATGCTTTTTACTGTTGCTGCAAATATGTAATGTGTGCAGCGCGGTTACCAAAATAGCCTGCATTGGGGCGAGTATTACTTATGGCGCAATGGTTAAAAACCGGGAGCATAATTCGTACCCGGCACAGTTGCAAACCATGCTGGGTAGTAAATACCAGGTTAACAATTATGGTGTAAGCAGTTGCACCATGTTAAAGCACGGTGATCATTCTTATTGGAACACCAAAGAATATCAGGCTGCTTTAGCAAGTAACCCACATATTGTTTTTATTGATCTGGGTGGTAATGATGCCAAACTGGTAAACAGGGTTTATCTGAAAGAATATACAGCAGATTGTAAAGCCATGGCCGCTGCATTTGCTGCTTTGCCTACGCATCCGCGTGTGATATTATTGTTGCCTGTGGTTTCCTTTGAGAAAGATACTACCGGCATCTGGGACCCTGTTATTGTAAACCAGGTAATGCCTAAGATTCGACAGGCTGCTTATGACGATAAGCTGGAAGTGATAGATATTCATTCCCTGCTAATCAATCATCCCGAGTTAATGCCCGATCAAATTCATCCTGATTCTGCAGGTTCGGGCATTATAGCCCGTCGTTTGCACGATCAATTGATCATCAAAAGGGACACCGGCTTCAATATTTTTAATGCGTTTGATCAGCAGAAAAATGAAAGCCAGTTTTATGGTTATGCTTGTGCCGATTTTATGCTGAACGGTCATCAATGTAAGGTGGTTAAACCAAAATGGTCGGCACCACACCACCCATGGGTGTGGCGTGCACGTTTCTGGGGGCACGAACCACAAACTGATATTGCTTTGTTAGAGCGTGGCTTCCATGTTGTGTATTGCGATGTGGCCGAGTTATTTGGCAACGCCGAGGCTATAACGCAATGGAATCAATTTTACGACGAATTACACCACGGCGGGCTGGCATCCAAAGCCGTAATGGAAGGCATGAGCAGGGGAGCAGTTTATGCACTAAACTGGGCTGCCGTAAATCCAACTAAAGTAGCCTGCGTGTACATCGATAACCCGTTACTGGATATGAAATCGTGGCCTGCCGGTTTGGGCAAAGTAGTTCCCCCTGCCAATGAAGAATTAAAGCAGTTTAAGGCTGACTACCATCTGGAAACAGATGAACAGTTGAAAAATTTTAAAGGCAGCCCAATAGATAAGGTTGCCGAGATTGTTAAAGGCCATTACCCAATCTTAATACTTTGTGCCGATGCCGATGAAGCAGCTATTCCGGATGAAAACACCTTGCCGTTTGAAAAACAGGTGAAAGCATTAGGCGGTAACATCACTGTAATTCATAAACCGGGTTTTAAACATCATCCGCATAGTCTGCCTAATCCAACGCCAATTGTAAAGTTTATCCTTAATTCAACTCAATTATAGTTCAGCTAATATTTATTAAAATCTAAAAGAACTGCTCTAAGTGTCAATTAATCATTTATTATAAGTTTATTAATTAACCCGCACTTAATTTACCAAATCAACCAAAAACCATTATAACCTAATACACCCATGAGGAAATCTCTGTTTATACTTATACTTTTTTATTGCAGTAAGGCCATGGCGCAAAACGGCCAGGATGAAAACGCGGGTGCCGGTAACCTGAAATATATCGACCCGCGCATTGGTAACGTAGGCCAATTGCTGGAACCCACACGGCCTACCGCACAACTCCCCAATCAACTGATCAGGATGTATCCGGAAAGGGCAAACTACAAAGACGATCAAATATCGAGCTTTCCGCTTACCATCGTTTCGCACCGTTTGGGTGAAGTATTTTCGTTAAAACCAATCAATAATACGCCTGTTGCCGCGTCATGGCAGCAAAAACAAACATATGATAACGATTTGGAAGTAACCCGTCCATGGTATTACTCAACTTATTTAATTGACGATGATATTACTGTCGAATTTACGCCCGGCAAAAAAGGGGGTGTTTACAAGTTCACCTTCCCGCAAAATGCAGCTAATAAAAGCCTTTTGTTTGGCCAGTATAACAATGCTCCCGGCTCATTTAAGTTTACTTCGGGCAATACGCTGACTGGCGTAGAAACCTATCATGATAACATTAAAGTGTACATGTACGGTGTATTCAGTGCTGCCGGAAAGTTCGGGACTGAGAGAAAAGGCCATCTGGCAGATTCTAACGCTATCGAAGGTAAAGGAATCGGCGCGTGGGTAAGTTTCGCTGATAAAAACAGCAATATAGTGGAGTTCAGATACGCTATTTCTTACATCAGTCCGGCGCAGGCCATGGCCAATTTTAATGAGGAAATAAAAGGTAAAGAATTTAACGAGATCAAGAAATCTGGAGAAAATGCCTGGGCTAAAGTGGTTGATAAAATTGATGTAGAAGGCGGTACCGAAGCACAGCGCAGATCGTTCTACTCAGCATATTATCGTTGTAACGAGCGTATGGTTGATATTACCGAAGATGGCCAGTATTACAGTGGTTTTGATAACAAGATCCATCAAACACAACGCCCGTTTTATGTGGACGACTGGACATGGGATACTTACCTGGCACTGCACCCGCTAAGGGCAATCGTTAACCCGGCGATGGAGTCGGATATGTTGAACTCTTATGTTACCATGTATCAGCAGGGTGGTTGGATGCCAACATTCCCGGTATTGTTTGGGGATCATGCCTGTATGAACGGGTTCCACTCATCGGTAATGATTTTAGACGATTACCGTAAAGGCATTAAAGGCTTTGATGCGCAGCAGGCCTATAACGGCATGCTGAAAAACGCTACTCAGGCTACTATGTTACCATGGAGAAACGGCCCTAAGGGAGAATTAGAGGATTTTTACTATGCAAAAGGCTATTTTCCGGCACTGAAACCCGGCGAAAAGGAAACGGTTGCAATGGTACATCCATTTGAAAAAAGGCAAGCTGTAGCAGTAACCCTCGGTGCCAGTTATGATGATTGGGCTGTTGGCGAATTTGCTAAGGAACTGGGCAAAAGCAAAGATGCCGAGGCATTCGGTCTTCGCGCTAAAAACTATAAGAACCTGTGGAATGAGCAGTTGAAAATGTTTATGCCCAAAGACAATAAAGACCAATGGATTATGATTGACCCTAAGTTTGATGGCGGTATGGGTGGCCGTGATTATTACGATGAAAACAACGGTTGGACATACCTGTGGCAGGTACAACATGATGTTAATGGATTAATTGGTTTGATGGGTGGCAAGCACGACTTTGAAGCCAAACTTGATCAACTATTCCGCGAGCCGCTTGATAGGTCACAATATGAATTTTGGGCTAAATTTCCCGATGCTACGGGTTTGGTTGGCCAGTACTCAATGGGTAACGAGCCAAGCTTCCACATCCCATATTTATACAATTATACCGCGCCATGGAAAACGCAGAAACGAGTGCGCTTTTTGTTAGATGTGTGGTACAAGGATAATATTTTCGGTATCCCGGGTGATGAAGATGGCGGCGGCATGTCGGCATTTGTGGTGTTCAGCTCTATGGGCTTTTACCCAATTACGCCGGGCGTGCCTATGTATACCATCGGCAGCCCGGTGTTTAGTAAGGTGACTATCAGTCTACCTAATGGTAAGAAATTTAAACTGGTGGCCAATAACTGCTCTGTAGTTAATAAATACATCCAAAGTGCCAAACTAAACGGGCAGCCTTTAAATACGCCATGGTTTACGCACGATCAGTTAACCGGTGGTGGCGTGCTCGAATTGGAGATGGGCCCTAAACCGAATAAAACCTGGGGAGTGCAATAATACATCCCCAAATATCAAACCAGATACTAATTATACCTAAACACAATGAATTTGTTTACACGCAAAAAATTGGCAGGATATACACTTTTACTGAGTGGATTATTCGCCTTCAAAGAATATAAAACGCCCCTGTACCCATACAAAGATGCCCGCTTGCCTGTTGAAAAACGGGTAGCAGATCTACTAAGCCGTATGACCACGGAAGAGAAAATAAGGCAGCTGGATATGTTTTGGGGTAAAGAGATCAGCGATTTACAGGGTCGGCATGAAGCCAGTACTTTTTCGGAAGAAAAGACGGCCAAAATGTTTGGCACACTGGGCGCGGGTTCTATTCATGATTATTATCCGTTAGCGGCAGATATCTCTAACCAGGTACAAAAGTATGCCATAGAGCACACCCGCTTGGGTATCCCTGTTTTGTTTATCGAGGAAGGTTTGCATGGCTATTCAGGTAAAGGCAGCACATCATTCCCGATACCGCTGCAATTGGCCAGCTCATGGGATACCTCATTGGTGCACAAAGTTGGCCGTGTAATAGCTACCGAGGCACGTGCGCATGGTACCGATATGATCTTAGGCCCGGTGTTATGTTTACCCCACGACCCACGCTGGGGCCGGGTTGAAGAAACTTACGGCGAAGACCCTTTTCTTGATGCTGCAAATGGCGTAGCTATGGTTAGGGGGTTACAAGGTTCAGGTTTAAGCAGCAATAGCTCGGTAATTGCCGAACCTAAACATTTTGCCGTGCACGGTATCCCGGAGGCGGGAAGCAATACCGCACCGGTAAACATTGGTGAACGAGAAGCCAGATCGACCTTTTTATATGTTTTTGAAAAGGCCGTGCGCGAAGGCGGGGCAATGGGTATGATGGCTGCTTACAGCGAGCTTGATGGTGTACCTTGTGTGGATAATAAGTGGCTATTAACCGATGTGCTTCGTAAGGAATGGGGTTTCAAAGGCTTTGTTTTGTCTGATCTGGGTGCCATCAAAATGTCGCTCGAGAACCATCATATCGCTACTGATACGAGTGATGCATTGGCGCAAACCTTTAATGCCGGGCTCAATATGCAGTTTTATGATTTTAGTCACCAGGGATTTATGGCTGCGGTGAAAAAAGCCATCGCTGATAAAAAACTAACCATTGAGCAGCTTAATAAAACTGTTGCCGATGTGTTGAAGGTGAAGTTTCTGTTGGGTTTGTTTGATCATCCGTATACTGACAATACTTTGGTAAGCAAGGTATTTCATACCGAACAAAATCAGCAATTATCATTAAAAGCGGCACAGGAAGGTATTGTGCTGCTGAAGAATGAGCAATCGATACTGCCGTTAAAATCAAACGTAAAATCAGTAGCAGTTATCGGTTCACTGGCAGAGAGCACCTATCTGGGTGGCTATTCCAATACCGAAGATAAGGCCATTTCTATATTGGATGGCTTGAAACAACGCGGAGGTGATCTGAAAATCAGTTTTGAAAAAGGTTATTCTTCAGATTCAACACAAACACAAACTGATCTCCAATCAAAAGCTGTTGATCTCGCTAATAAATCAGATGCTGTAATTTTAGTTTTGGGCGAAGACCTGAGCATTGTAGGCGAAGGGAAAGACCGTGCCGGATTAGATCTGGATGAGCGACAGCTTAATTTAGCAAAAGCATTGCAAGCAACGGGTAAACCGGTTATTGCAGTACTGGCAAATGGCAGGCCTTTATGCATTAACTGGGTTGCCCAGCATATTCCGGCCGTTGTAGAAAGCTGGTTTGCGGGCGAAAAGTCTGGTTTGGCCATAGCCGATGTGCTGCTGGGTAAGGTTAATCCGTCGGGCAAATTGCCAATTACTTTTCCGCGCTCGGTTGGGCAAATTCCTTTTTACTATAACCATAAACCCACCTCATATCATAAATATGTGGACGAAAAGGATACACCGTTATTTTCCTTCGGTCACGGGTTGAGCTATACCACTTTTAAGTATGATGATATTAAAATCTCATCAACCAAAGTTGCGCTTAATAAGGATGTAAAAGTGAGTGTTAAAATCACCAATAACGGTAATGTTGCCGGTACCGAGGTTGCTCAATTATATATTCGTGATGTGGTAAGTACGGTTACAACGCCTGTTATGTCGCTTAAAGGTTTTCAGCGTGTTTCATTGAATCCCGGCGAGAGCAGGGTGGTTGAGTTCACCCTTAAATCTGCAGAGCTTGCTTTGTGGAACAGGGAAATGAAACACGTAGTTGAGCCCGGCGAATTTAAAGTAATGGTGGGCAGTTCATCGGCAGATATCCGCCAGCAGGGAAGCTTTTGGGTAACCGCCAATAAGAATTAATCATTAAAAAATACACCTGAACCTTTGAGTTTTTTAGTTGATTTGACTGTGCTTGTCAGGTTTGATAAGCGCAGTTTTTTTACTCATATCGTTTAAAAATAACTTAGATACCAATTATGAAAAAAGCCATCTACATGAACTATCTTACTAATCTGTCTCTAACTCAGAAACAATCTGTGTATTACTGGTCAGAAATGCCTCTTAGCGGGCCTCAATCAAACTATTAAATTCAATACCGTTAAGCTTTTTAGCATGATGAATGCAATTTGTATTACTTAATTATGAATTAATTGTTAATTATTGAATTGTATTTTATTGATAATCAATTAATTAATATCAAATTAATAAAATAAGCACTTATTAATTCATAATTAGTATTTCATTAATTGCCTGGCATTAATATTACCAATGATTTTATAAACCAATATTATTAAAACCTAAAATAAATAGCATGAAAAAACTTTTATGTATGTTATTGACATGTTTTATAACTTTTGAAAGCGGCAGTCTTTTGGCGTTTTCGAATCATAAACTGTCAATAATTATCCCGCCTGTTGACGTTAGCGGAACAGTGAAGGATAACAAAGGCGAACCCCTGATTGGTGTCAGCATTAAAATAGAAGGTACCTCTACCGGTACACTTACCGATAACAAAGGCGTGTTTCATTTGCACGTTGCCGATAACGCTGTTTTAATTTTTACTTATACCGGTTTCAAGGAATTAAGCGTACCTGTTAACGGCCTTGCCAACATCAACATCACCATGGAAGAAGAAGCTACCATGCTGAAAGAAGTAGTGGCGGTAGGTTACGGTGTGCAGCGTAAAAGCGATGTAACAGGATCAACCGCTACGGTATCAGCAAAAGAAATAGCGAAGCGACCATTGGAGCGCGTTGAACAAGCCTTACAAGGAACTACACCGGGTGTTACTGTACAAAGCAACAGCGGCCAGCCAGGTACCGGCCTTAGTGTGCGGATTCGTGGTGCAAACTCTATCACCGGTTCCAATGACCCTCTTTATGTTATAGATGGTTATATCGGTGGCAGCATCGAGTCAATCAGCCCCGGCGATATCCAGTCTATCGAGGTATTGAAAGATGCTTCGGCCACAGCAATTTACGGTTCACGCGGAGCTAACGGTGTTGTATTGGTAACTACTAAAACCGGCCATATTGGTAAACCTACAGTCGATTTCAGCGCGTGGTTTAGCAAAGCAATGATACCAAAACAACTTGACCTGATGAATGCTTATGATTTTGCCCGCACGGTAAACTCGCAGTTTGCTACAACAGGTAACCCTCCTGCATTTAATGATGCACAGCTTCAGGCTTTCCAAGCTAACCCCGGTACCGACTGGCAAAAAGAAGTTGAGCAAAAACCCTGGGTAAGAAATTACCAGGTTGATGTTAACGGAGGTTCGGCCGATGCTAATTATTATATTTCGTTCAATCACCTCGATCAGCCCGGGTTAATTAAAAACCAATGGTATAACAGATCTACCCTAAGAGCTAACCTTGGCCTTAAGCTTAATGATAAAATGGATGTTAAGTTTTACATCACCACCTTATTGCCTAATAGCCGTAATATAGGTTATGCAGGAGATATAACAGATCCGTTTGCGCAAGCCAGCCAGTGGGACCCTACAGTACCTGTGAAAGACGCCAATGGTGATTATATCCTGAAATCGCAGTATGCATCTAACCAAATTAACCCCGTAGCACAAGCCCGCAACCAGGCTGTTGATAATAATACAACCAATATTACCGGTACAGGTGTGTTTACTTATAACATTGTTAAAGGCTTAACCTTTACATCGAATGATACCTACGAAACACAATCGCAGGTAACCCGTATTTTATACGGACCGGAAACCAGCCTTGGGTTGGTAGGTGGCGATTATGCACAAACTAATAACAACTATTACAGATCATACCAAAGCAGTAACTTCTTTACTTATAAAGCGGCGTTAGGTAACCATGCGTTTACGGTAACGGCTTTATATGAGTTAAAAAATGCACAATCAACCAATGATAACGCACAAGCCAAAAACCTGTCTACCTATGCGTTGGGTTATTACAACCTGGGTTTAGGTACTACACAGCTAACTACTTCGGGCTATTCGCAAGATGAGCTGCAATCTTTTATGGGCCGTGTTAACTACTCATATAAAGATAAATACCTGTTAACGGCTAGTATCCGTTCAGACGGTTCATCTCACTTAACCCAAAAATACAGCACTTTTCCATCTGTGGCTGTGGGCTGGAATATTGCCCGCGAAGAATTTATGCAGGACAACAAAATCTTCTCTGACTTAAAATTCAGGGCAAGCTGGGGTAAAACAGGAAACCAGGCTGTACCTGCTTACGCTACTATAGCACAAATAAACAGCGGTGGCCCTGCT
The DNA here is from genome assembly GCA_903644075.1 of Sphingobacteriaceae bacterium. Lineage (GTDB taxonomy): Bacteria > Bacteroidota > Bacteroidia > Sphingobacteriales > Sphingobacteriaceae > Mucilaginibacter. The sequence goes on from CAHJXH010000007.1 coordinate 31,885, forward strand.
TATTATTATGATGGTACTACACCAACGGTAACTACACCGCTGGGTTCGCCGGTATCACAATCCTTGAAATGGGAAACAACAACTACTACCGATGCCGGTTTGGATGCATCATTCTTTAAAGGCCGTTTAACTTTTACTGCCGATGCTTATTACAAAAAAGTTAACAACCTGTTGTATAATTACCAGGCACCATTTTATTTGGGCGGTGGCAATTACCTGCGCAACATTGGTAGTTTGGAGAATAAAGGTATTGAGTTTGCTATTGGCGGTACACCGGTTGCCGGCCACGATGTTACCTGGACAACCAACTTCAATATCTCGTTTAACAGAAACAAAGTATTGGATATGGGTGGTTTAGACAATGTGGTTGTAAACGGTATCGGCTCGGCTCAAAGCGGTGTAGCTATACTTAAAGTTGGCAAACCTTTGGGTGAGTTTTATGGCTACCAATTTTTAGGAACTTGGAAAACCAGCGAGGCTGCCCAGGCTGCATTATATGGTATGAAACCAGGCGATGCTAAATATGCCGATTTAAACGGTGATCACAAATACAGCACCGATGATTTAACCGAAATTGGTAATGGTACACCAAGCTATTCATTTGGCTTTATCAACGATATTACCTATCGCCGTTTTACACTAAGCTTTATGTTCCAGGGCACACATGGTAACCAGATTTTCTCGGGTACTATCCCATATACTTTAGGTGGTTTGGGCGATGCACGTAATGCAACATCAAAAACTGCTTTAAATATCTGGACACCAAGCAACCAAACCGATGTGCCAACCTTTAGTAGTACCAGTCAGAATTTTATAAACAGCAGCCGTTTCGTATATAACGCCAGCTATATCAAGCTTAAAAACCTTGCGCTTAATTATAATATCCCAACAGGTGTGTTAGAACACATTAAAATCAAAAAGCTTGAAGTATATGTGAGCGGCCAAAATCTATTTACAATCACCAAATATCCTGGTTACGACCCTGAGGTAAGTAATGCTACCAATGCACTTACTGCTGGTTTAGAAACCGGTGTAATACCTAACCCGCGTACTTACACTATGGGTTTAAGGGCCACATTATAATATTGAATAGGTATTGTCATAAACTTAAAGAGAAATGAAAACAAAATATTATTTATACATCACACTGTTTGCAGCCGCAGCATTTTCTGCTTGTCAGAAATTGAATGAGGACCCTAAGGCAAGTTTAACGCCGCAAACGTATTTCAAAACCCAGTCTGATCTGGACGCATCTGTAGCAGCTATTTATCAGCAGTTAACCATTGATGGTGCCTGGGCATTTACCAGTAAAAGTACCTCTTATTTTGGCGCCGACGATTTAACCACAGATCCTGGCTTGAATAAAGGCGATATGCGTGCCTTTGACCAACTAAACGGCAGTGCGGGTAATACCAGCATGGTTGCAGAATGGCAAGGCCCGTGGACGGCTATTTACCAGGCCAATAACGTACTGTCTAACTATCAGAAAGTAAATTCAACCGATGTGCTGAAAAATCAGGCAGCCGGTCAGGCTTACTTCTTAAGGGCTTTAGGTTACTATTATTTAGTAAGAACCTTCGGTGCTGTGCCAATTATTAACGGCACTATCGATGTAAACGACCGCCCCGACAGAAGCCCTGTAGCCGATGTATACAACTTTATAGTAGGCGATTTAAAAGCGGCTAAGCGTTTATTACCGGTTTCTTTCCCTGGTTTACCGGGCAAGGCAAACCAAATGGCCGCACGGTCTTTACTGGCCGATGTTTATTTAACCATGGCAGGCTGGCCGTTAAAGGTAACTGCAAACTATCAGCTTGCAGCATCAGAAGCTGATACTGTGATTAACCAGGGTGGTTATACTTTGGTGCCAGATTTTGGGAAAGTTTTCACTACCAATAACAGTACTGAGTCGGTTTTTGCCTTGCAGTTTAATGTGGGTGGCGGTTCGCCTAACCGTACTTTCGGCTCGTCATGTGTGCCTTTAGATGAGGTTGCTACTAACGGTTCAAGCGGCTGGGATGATTACTACCCGGAGATTAACTTTTATCTAAACGCACCTAAATGTACCCGTACGGATGCTACATTTTATACTACTATTAAACTTCTCCAATCGGATAAAACTTTTAAACTGGTTGACTGGAGTTCGAACGAAACGCATGCCGGCCACCCTTACTATAAGAAATTTAGGGCAGGTGTAGGAGATGGTGTTACAGAAACGGCAACTGCTCTTTTGAGTATCAACCCAAGTACCAATAAAGCGACTGATATAATCAGGTACCCGTTAGTACTATTAGATTATGCCGAAGCAGCTGCGATGGCGGGCAGCGCACCAACATCACAGGGCTATGCAGCCATTAACCAGGTTCGTCGCCGTGCCGGTTTGCCGGATCTAACCCCGGGACTTGGAGGTACAGCCTTTAGAGACTCGGTAGTTAAAGAACGTGCTTACGAGTTTGCAGGCGAATTTGGTATCCGCTGGTTTGATATCGCCAGATTGCAATTACTGCCGCAAATTAATGCATCCCGGAACCCGCTCGAAAACCCGCTGATTGTAACGGGTGATCTGAGTACGCGTTACCTGGCGCCTATCCCGATTAATGAAATGTACCGGAACCCTAAGTGGACACAGAACCCCGGATATTAATATTACAAACAAGTTTGGCCACGTAATACGTGGCCAAACTTGTTTAAATTGTTGTTAGATTTAGCCTACCAATTACCGGTAAATAATGACCGAGGACCGTATTAGAGATAACTCATTAAATGTGCTGAGCAGGAAAAAGATCATTTTGTTTAAAGTGATCAGTATTGTTGTGATCCCTTTGTTCATATTGCTCTTTGCTGAATTATGTCTGCGTTTTTTTCATTACGGCGATAACCTCAACCTGTTTGTCGAATCCCCAAATGATGCCAGCTATTGGATGATGAACCCCGATGCATCCAAAAGATATTTCACCAATCAAACTATTGCGACAACGGGTAATAAAGAGCTTTTCGCCAAAGTTAAGGCACCAAATACTATCCGCATTTTTGTACTGGGCGAATCAACCACCATTGGTTATCCGTATTTTCATAATGGATCTTTCCATCGCTGGTTGCAGTATCGTTTAATGCATACCTATCCCAATAAAAATTTCGAGATCATTAACCTATCGCTTACTGCCGTTAACTCTTATACCGTTTTAGGTTTTGCACGTGAGGTGGTGAACTATCAACCCGATGCCGTACTGATTTACTCCGGCCATAACGAGTTTTACGGAGCAATGGGCGTGGGCTCAACCCAGGCTATCAGCGGTAATCCGCATTTGGTGAATTTTATCTTGCGGTTAAGGGAGTTTAAACTGGTGCAGATGTTTTCGCATCTGTATCAATCTATGGAGAAACTTGCCACGAATGATTCTGGAACAGGAGAAAGCCGCATGCAACTGATGGTGGCCAATCAGGAAATTCCTTATCAATCTGATCTGTATAACCTGGGGATCGAGCAGTTTAAATATAATATGAATGAAACAGTTAAGCTTCTTAATGACCGTCACATCCCGGTATTACTTAGCAATTTGGTGAGTAATAAGAAAGACCTGAAGCCATTTATTGATATAAAGCCAAATAATTTGAAATCTCCAAAGTTCGAAAGCAACTATAAGCTTGGACTAAAAACTTATCAGGATAAAGATTATCCTTCGGCTGCTAAGTATTTACAAATGGCTAATCAACAATACAATGGCAGTGCGTTATCGTACTATTACCTGGGTAAAGTAGCTTATGCACAAAATAACTTCACCCTTGCAAAAGCTTGTTTCGATAAAGCCCAAAGCCTGGATGCTTTACGGTTCCGTGCACCCGAGGAATTAAATGTCGTTCTCACCAAACTTTGCAGTCAATATCCGTATGCCCATCTGGTAAATACTAAAGCAGCTTTTGAAGCACAGGCAGGCAATTACATTATTGGTGATGAATTGATGACGGACCATGTGCATCCTAATTTAAAGGGCTATGCAATTATGTCTGATGTGTTTTATCAGCAATTAAAAAAGGCTCATATTTTACCTGCCGGGGGTGATGAAATGAGTTTCGAACAACTAGCCAATCAAATGCCATTGACTAAAGTTGATTCATTAGCAGGCGACTATCGCATAGCTAACCTCAAAACCAAATGGCCTTACATCGAGGCTACGAAGGATACGATTAGCGCTAAAAGTGTAGAACAGCAATTGGCTTATGCCACCGTATTTAATAACGAAAACTGGGCAACTACTACAGATAATTTATACAGCTATTATATCAGTCAGAATAATTTACAGGCCGCCAAAAAAGTGGTAGAAGGTGTAGTGCTCGAGTATCCTACCCGCGAGGAGGTTTATGAAAAACCTGCCATGCTTAATGCGCGCTTAAATGACTTTGAGGATGCTGCTTTTTACTTTAAAAAGTCATTTGATATTACGCCGTCGTTCGATAAAGCCAGGTACATTTTTGTGCTCTATTTAGATTTGGATAAGCCAATGTTGGCTATGCCTTATATTGATTACGCCATAGAACATAACCAGGCCTCATTTAATTTGAATGAAGTTAAGGCTCAAACGGAGCAAATTATCCAATTGCAAAAAGCTTTGAATGGCTCTTCGGATGTGAATAAGCTTAATCAAATTGCCGCCTGTTATATCAGGATGAATAACAAAATAGCAGCCTCGAAATACGTACAGAAAGTATTACAGATCGATAAAAAGAATGCAGATGCATTAGCAATGCTTCCAAAAACTGAAATTAAAGTACCAAACTAATGATAGCGATCAAGAAACAACAATGCATTGAATTTGGGCAGGTAGCTATACTGGTTGTACTGTTTTTTGCCTTGAAATATAAAACGGCAGTATGGGTTGATATTGCTTTTGGCTTAACATTGGTAACCGTACTAATACCTTATTTGCTTTATCCTTTTGCTTTTGTATGGTTTGGTTTATCGAAAATATTAAGTGTGGTAGGGCCGGTTGTGCTGATGACCATTATATTTTTTGTGATCGTGATGCCGGTCGGTTTATGCCGGAAATTAATGGGGACTGATAATTTGAAGCTGAAACAATTTAAAAAAACAACCGGTTCGGTAATGCATGTCCGGGATCATGCATTTACTAAAGACGATCTTATTCATACCTTCTAAGAAAAGCGACATGGAGTTTATTAAAGAACTATTCCTTTTTCTGAAAACACGCAAACGGTACTGGCTTATTCCGCTTATTGTGGTTTTTGTTCTGTGTGCTGCGCTGATTGTATTGAGCAGCGTACCGGCATTAGCTCCTTTTATTTACACCATATTTTAGTTGCTATGCCGTTGGTGATATTAGGTATTTCGGCATTTTATCACGACAGTGCAGCTGTACTGCTTATCGACGGCGAAATTATAGCCGCCGCCCAGGAGGAGCGCTTTACCCGCATTAAGCACGATGCCTCCTTTCCCGAAAACGCGGTTAACTATGTACTACACGAAGCCGGTTTAACCTATGCTGATATTACTACAGTAGCTTTTTACGATAAGCCATTGTTAAAATTCGAACGACTGCTCGAAACATATCACGCTTTTGCACCTAAAGGTTTGGTGAGTTTTGTTACGGCTATTCCTTTGTGGTTAAAAGATAAGCTTTTTATCAAAAGCACTTTAAAAAAGAAGTTTTCGGTCAATGGCAAATCGCCTGAATTGTTATTTCCAGAACATCATCTATCGCATGCGGCAAGTGCTTATTATCCATTACTATTTCAGGAAGCAGCAATACTCACGGTTGATGGGGTAGGTGAGTGGGCAACCACCACCATATGCCAAGGCAAAGGCAAGGAAATCAAAATACTGATGGAGCAACATTTCCCACATTCTGTTGGGTTATTGTATGCCGCTTTTACTTATTACCTCGGTTTTAAGATTAACGAAGGTGAGTATAAAGTGATGGGATTGGCGTCATACGGAGATCCGAAATCAACCGAAGTTTTAGCGTTTAAAGAGAAAATAAAATCGGAATTAGTCGACATCAGATCTGACGGCTCGATTTTACTGAACATGAAATATTTTGAGTTTGCCACCGAACTTAAAATGACCAATAATAAACGCTGGGCTGCCTTGTTTGGCGTAAAAAAACGAGAGCCGAACGAAGAACTAAACCAGCAACACATTAACCTTGCATTTGCCATACAACAGGTAACAGAAGAGATAATGCTAAGTCTTGCGCGTACGGCAAAGCGCTTAACTAATTCAGATAACCTGGTAATGGCCGGTGGTGTAGCCTTGAACTGTGTGGCCAACAGTCGTATCCTAGATGAGGGTATTTTTAAAAACATTTGGATTCAGCCCGCTGCCGGTGATGCAGGAGGTGCTTTAGGAGCCGCCTATGCCGCTCATCATATTTATCATGATCAGGAGAAAATAAACTTCTCCGATTTAATGAAAGGTGCCTATCTCGGTCCGGAGTACGATGATAAAGCCATTCTAAAAGCACTTAAAAAGCACGGAGCATCATATCAGCATTATACTGATTTTGCTGAACTCACCGCCGCTGTAAGCGAACTGATAGCAAATGGTAAGGTAATTGGCTGGTTTCAGGATAGGATGGAGTTTGGGCCACGTGCGTTAGGTAACCGTAGTATATTGGGCGATGCCAGAAGTCCATTGATCCAAAGTATCATCAACCGCAAAATAAAGTTCAGGGAAGATTTTCGGCCTTTTGCGCCTTGTGTTCTGGAAGAGGATGCGCATTTGTACTTCAAAATGAATACAGCTTCGCCCTACATGTTGTTTGTAAAACAAGTTAACGATGGGCTCTTAAAACCTCATCCACCTAATTATTGGGAACTGGATATTTATAGCCGCCTGGCCTACTCGCGGTCTACCATACCCGCAGTAACGCATGTAGATTATTCGGCAAGGGTACAAACGGTCAGCAAAGTCACAAATCCTAAATTGTGGCAATTGCTTTCGGCTTTTAAAACCTTAACGGGAGATGGATTGCTTGTTAACACTTCTTTTAATATAAAAGATGAACCCATAGTGTGCACGCCCGAAGATGCTTACCAGGACTTTCTCAAAACGGGTTTAGACGTACTGGTGATCGGAAATTATCTGTTGAAAAAGTAGCCAGTCTCCCCCATTAAGGAAATATTAAAGTTTAATTATTGTAATCCGTTTATTTAGTGGAAAATTAAAGCTGTTGTATGATCAACTCAATTTTAAAAACGCTGATTATTCTGTTCATATGTTGCTCTGCTAAGGCCATGGCAACGGTCCCCGGCTCATTACAAGACAAACACATCAAATACGTTGGCCGTTGGGATTTTAGCAATAAGTCAGAATATTTTAGTTACTGGGGTGGCGCCTACATCAAGGTAAACTTCGAAGGCACTTCAGCCAAATTAAAAACTGGTCACAAAACAAACTTCTTCGTTAAGATAGATAGCGGCCCATGGGTAAGTTTTCTCAATATAGGTGATACGGTTAACCTTACGCCTACACCCTTAAGCAATACATCGCACACGATCACTGTTGCACAAGGGAAGGACTACGATTACGAGTTCAGTTTCAAAGGATTTATATTTGATGATAATGCCCGGACGAGTGACCCCTATTTATCAAAAACATTAGTAGAATACATTGGCGATTCTATCACCGCAGGCTACACCGATGCGCAAGTAAACGTATCAGATTATGGATGGATTGCCGCCGAAAAATTAGGCGTTGAACATACCCAGATTGCTTTCTCCGGCATATGCCTGGTAGATGGCGTAAAAGGAGTGGGCATGGAAGTGCAGTATTTTAAATTAAAAGGTGCCAAAACCCCCACACCGGAAGAATGGAATTTCAAGCAATATACGCCCAAGGTTATTGTAATTAATCTGGGCACGAATGATAATGCCAATAAAATACCGGATAGCCTTTTTAGAGCACGCTATATTAAATTCTTAAAGGATATAAGAAGTGTTCATCCATATACTGAAATTTTGGTGATGCGGACCTTTTTAGGCTTAAAAGAGGCATCTACTTTATCCGCAGTGAATGCACTTATTGGTGATGGTGATAATAAATTGCATTTTATTGATACTAAAGGCTGGATAACTGTCAATACGGACGATTATAACGATGGGGCACATCCAAGTATAAGCGGTCAATTAAAAGCAGGTAATAAGTTAAAAGATGTGCTAGTCCCGTATTTATAAATTTATAGCAGCATTATATTTTACCGGTTAAACGCCTCTTTCGATACAAGAAATGCGCCTCCGGTAATGGCAATGTTCAGCATAAAGGCCGTCCATGTACCACCGGCTTGTAGGGTAAAAGCCAGCAGCGGTAAATAATACAGCAGGGTTAGTACAAGTAAAAAGCAACCCAAAAACACGCTTGTAAAAATTAGGTTCCACCAGGCTATAATACAGACGCAGGCCACCACTATGATAGCGCCGACTATATCATCAATAATGTTAATGGCAGGTAAATTGGAAGGTACTTTTGCGGTAACAAAATCCATATGCAGGAAATGTTGACAGCCCAGGGCTAACAGGGCAAAGGCGAAAATTATTCGACCGGTATTATCTGCCTTTATGTTGCCGGTTAACATTAAGGCGGCTGCCATTAGCGAAACGTCTTGTATGGCGCGTGTCCAGCTGATATCCACGTGCGGTTTCATGATTAATGATGGGATATGGATCATCAGGATAAAAAGTCCCAGCATTGCAGCTAATAACCAGGCCGCCAGCCGTGTTTTAGTATTGATGATGAAGCTAATACCGGCAGCTATCATGGCCAGCGCGGTAAGGTATACCCAAAATATCTGTGCGGGCATATAAGGTGGTACTAACGTAGCTACAAAGCCTGCATAAATAAGATGCTCTATACCGAATACAATCCAGGAGATGGCAAACAGGTATTGGCCTAATTTAATTGTTGTTTCCTGCCAGTGGGTTGAGGTGTTATTTGTGCTCATGCGTAATGTATCCGGTTTGATGTGGAATGGTTGCATCAAATTTATCGGGATACAGTTATGAGGCTTGTATTTTCTACAGAAGAACTTAATGAGCTGATATAAAGTTAAATAAATAGAATGTGTGCTGTTAGTGTGGAAGAGGTAGACGTTGGTGGGTATACAACGGTAGTTTGTTCATCCAACTTTGTCATTCAGAGCGACAGCGAAGAATCTTCTGCAATTTATAGGTTGGGTTTCACATTGAGGTACTCGAAGTGTCGCGCGCAAAGGCCTTCCGCACCCTGCTTCGAGTGCATGACAGCCCCCGCTATGCAGGGCGAAGAAGATCCTTCGCCGTCGCTCTGAATGACAAGGGGGGACGGAAGCAGGACATTAAACAAAAAATCCCGGTACACTTATCAGCGTACCGGGATTAGATTTATTTTTGTCTCGATTTTTGACTCTCGATCCCTGGTTCTCTTAATTTAAACGTTGAAACGGAAGTGCATAATGTCGCCATCCTGCACAATGTAGGTTTTACCTTCAACGCCCATTTTGCCGGCTTCTTTACAAGCAGCTTCAGAGCCGTATTTAACAAAGTCGTCGTATTTAATAACCTCTGCACGGATAAATCCTTTCTCAAAATCAGAGTGGATCACACCTGCTGCTTGTGGTGCTGTAAAGCCCTGGGTGATAGTCCAGGCGCGTACTTCCTGCACACCGGCGGTAAAGTAGGTGCTTAAGTTCAATAACTGATAGGCGGCTTTAATTAGTTTGGTTACCCCCGATTGCTCTAAACCCAAATCATCCAAAAACATCTGGCGTTCTTCGAAAGTTTCCATTTCTGCAATCTCAGATTCTATCTGTGCAGAGATAATCAGCACACGTGCATTTTCATCCTTTACAGCTTCCCTAACTTTCTCTACGTAAGCGTTACCGGTATTAACCGATTTTTCTTCTACGTTACAAACATACATTACCGGTTTTGCGGTAAGCAACCAAAGGTCTTCAATAACATCCTGGTCTTCTACAGCAACAGGAGCAGTACGGGCAGATTTACCTTCGAGCAGGTGGTTTTTATAAACGTTTAAAATTTCTTGTGCTCTTTTAGCATCCTTATCGCCAACCTTGGCCGATTTATCAACCTTTTGCAGTTTCTTTTCTACCGAATCCAGATCTTTCAATTGCAGTTCGGTATCAATAATTTCTTTATCGCGGATAGGGTCAACAGAGCCATCTACGTGTATTACGTTATCGTCATCAAAGCAACGCAAAACATGAATGATGGCGTTTGTGGCACGGATATTACCTAAAAACTGGTTACCCAAACCTTCGCCTTTGCTGGCACCTTTAACAAGGCCGGCAATGTCAACAATTTCGATAACGTTAGGCACTATACGCTGCGGAGTTACCAGTTCGGCCAGTTTGGTAAGGCGCTCATCTGGTACGGTAATTACGCCCACGTTTGGTTCAATGGTACAAAACGGAAAGTTTGCCGCCTGTGCCTTTGCATTTGATAAACAGTTAAAAAGTGTCGATTTGCCCACGTTTGGTAAACCGACTATACCACATTGTAAACCCATTTTTTTAGTTAAGTAAGTTGATTGGGTTGGAGTAAGTTAATTAAGTTGAGTATGTTAATGGGGTAAGCCCCAGTGAACAAATGAACCTAATGAACGAATGAACCAGCGCCCAAAAATCCCGCAAAGATAACATAAAATTCATCGTGATAATTTGAAAAAATAAACGACTTTTGCCACCGTTAGCAGTTTATTAAATACACCAATGTAAAAAGGAGTTACCGGTATGGAAGAAATGGTTGAGCAAGTAGAAGCGTTGCTGGGTCAAGGTGATGTAAACCAGTTACAGGATTATTTGAATAACCTCAACATATCGGATGTTGAACAGCTGATAGATGAGCTGCCCGAACACGCAGCCATGTTTCTGGAAACCCTTTCCTTAAACCGCGCTGTTAACGTTTTCCGTATCCTGGATTTCCCTACGCAGGAGCGTATCATCAAAAAGCTTTCCGGAAAAAAGATTGCCGAACTTATTAACGAGCTGCCGCCCGATGACCGTACCGCGTTTTTTGGCGAACTGCATGGCGATACGGTAAAAAGCCTCATTCTGCACCTGCCGCCTAACGACCGTAAAGAGGCCCTTTCGCTATTGGGTTATAAAGAAGACAGCGTTGGCCGTTTAATGACGCCCGATTATATTGCCGTTCGCAAAACCTGGGACGTACAACGTGTATTAAACCACATCCGCAGGTTTGGTAAAAACTCGGAGACCATCGATGTTATTTATGTAATTGATGATAACGGTGTTTTGCTGGATGATATCAGGATTCGCGAGATCTTACTGGTGGTACCCGAAACCAAGATCATCGACCTGATGGATAGCCGGCTGATTGCGCTGAATGTAAACGACCCGCAGGAAGAAGCGATCAACATCTTCAGGATGAATAACCGGGTGGCCTTGCCGGTAACCGATAATGATAATATTTTGCTGGGTATTGTTACGGTTGATGATATCCTTTGGATAGCCAACGAAGAATATACCGAAGATATTCAAAAAATAGGTGGTACCGAAGCGTTAGATGAACCTTACCTCGATATACCCTTACTCAGGCTGGTAAAGAAACGTGTTGGCTGGCTCATCATTTTATTTTTAAGTGAAATGCTAACCGCAACAGCCATGGGCTTTTTTGAAGGCGCTATTGAAAAGGCGGTTGTGTTGGCATTGTTTATCCCATTGATTATATCGAGTGGTGGTAATAGTGGCTCACAGGCTTCTACACTAATTATACAGGCCATGGCACTTGGCGAGGTTACCGTAAAGGATTGGTGGCGGGTAATGCGCCGCGAATTACTCTCTGGCTTTATGCTGGGCGCTACGCTGGGTACCATAGGTTTCTTTCGGATCTACATCTGGACGATGTTTAGCAACGTTTACGGCCCGCATTGGATACTGGTAGGCCTTACCGTAGGCATAGCATTGGTAGGTATAGTACTTTGGGGTTCGTTGGCAGGCTCTATGCTGCCGCTGGCCTTAAAACGCTTAGGTTTAGACCCTGCAACTTCATCTGCACCATTTGTAGCCACACTGGTTGACGTTACCGGGCTGATCATTTACTTCTCGATAGCGGTTGTGATTATGCGGATATGATTTTAGCTAAGCAAGTTATATCTTAAACTTATTTCATTCCCAATGGTTGTATCGTTACATTAACCTTATGCCCTATGGACGAGATACTTACGAAAGGAGCATTCGCTCAGCAACAGCCTGAAAACATTTTGACATTAACGCCATTAGCGCAGAAATATTTAACCGGTTCTGCCCGCTTGGCTGGCTATTTAGGCATTTTTGGCTTTGTAATGAGTGGGTTGATACTTTTATTGGCAATTGGCTCAAATATATTTGTATCGATATTTTCCTATGATCAAAGAGATCCGGATGCGGCCAGAGTTGCCGGACTGGGTTTAGGAGTAGCTGCCATAGTCTATTTTATACCATCATTATTCTTGTTTCAGTTTGGTAAAGAGGTAAAGCGCGGGCTGTTTTTTGCAGATAATCATCAACTTGAAACAGGCTTAAATAAGCTCAAAAACTACTTTATATGTTGGGCAGTAATGAGTGTGCTAATGATTTTTGTAAGCATGTTCACAACATTTGGGCGATAAATATAATACACATAAAAGCAATAAAAAAGCCCTGCATTGGTTTAACCAGGCAGGGCTTTTTGTTGTTTGATTAGTGTATCGTCCTAAAATAAGTTGACACAACAAGTGTTAACACATGGAAGAACAATCAGTTAAGATTTATCAAAGAAGG
>CAHJXH010000008.1 GCA_903644075.1 Sphingobacteriaceae bacterium
CCTGTGCCCGAACCAATATCAGCTATATAAGAATCATGATCCAGGCGAAACTTTCGGTGTAAAAACTCGATAACCTCATCGGGGTAACCCGGGCGGTATTTCACATAATTTTCTACACGGTTAGAAAACCGAATCGTTGGTTCGGTACTGATAGGTGATGTTTGTTGCATGCGATTGCGTTAGTAATTAAATACTAACGTAAAAAGCAGCTTCAAATACATGCCCCGGTATTAATTTTTGGATCCCTTCTTTTTTGGTAATGTCTGTTGGTCCGCTGGTTGAATCGGCACAGCCCAACCAGGGTTCAATACAAACAAAGTCGGCTCCCGGCTTGGCCCAGATGCCCAGATAGTTAAAATGCGGAAATTCTACCGATAAAGTATGTTCGTGTTTATCACTCTTAATAGTTACCTGGCGGCTGTTCAGCTTCTTAAAAACCAAAGCATCGTCGTCAAACAAATGGTGGGTTAAATGCAGCTTAGGGCCATCTAAAGGCACGTGCTTTGTTTCGCCGGTGAAGAAACCATCAGCAGATAGCATGTGGGTATCCAGTTTTTCACCAGTTTCAAATTCAAGGTAATAATCCTCGTAGGTTGAACCCTCAGCACTGCTAAAAGGTACATTAAAGGCAGGATGCCCGCCTACCGAAAACCAGATAGGTTTGTTATCCATATTAACCACTTTATAAGTAACACGCAGCGCGTTATCAATCAGATCGTAAATAATCTGGTAGTTAAATTTAAATGGATATGCCGATAATGTATTGGCCGAATAGGGTAAAGAAAATAATGCATGCTGCTTGGTAGTTTCCGAACCCAGTTTTAATTCAGAGGGGCGAATAAAACCATGCCTCTGCATGGGGTAGGTTTGGCCGTCAACATGTAATTCGTTATTAATTAATCCGCCTACGACCGGGAAAAGATTTGGCGCGTGCCAACCCCAAATTGTTGGATCGCCCTGCCACAAATGCTCAATACCTGCGGCTTTATTATAGATAGATGTTAATTCGCCGCCCTGCGAACGGATGGCAACTTTGAGGTAATTGTTTTCAATGATAGTCATGCTGTGGGGGATTTATCACTAAGATAACATTCACAACAATGCAATTGGCATTCAGTTTAATTTTGTGACAAAGTTTAGAAGAGAGTCGGGAATCGAGAGTCAGGAATCGGGACTTTCTATCAAATTTGTCATTGCGAGGAACGAAGCAACCTCTTAGCTATGCAGATCGAATAAGCATTGGCTACGAGGTTGCCACGTCATTCCTCCTCGCAATGACAAAATTTTCAGTTCCCCCTTTATGGGGTTAGGGGGCTTAGTCTTTCTTCACCGTCGCCTTAATCAAAGAGTCTTTTTGCGCCTGCGTAAGCTTATAATTAAACTTATACAATGCACCTTCCCAATCGCCGTACGATGGGTTTGGCAACACAATATATTTACTGCCGAATTTCTGTTTCAATTGCTGGGTAGTAGCGGTACGGTTATCTTCTGAAGGGTGATTATCATACAGGGCATCAAAATCGGCCAGGTTATCGCCGCAAAGCAGCACGATGTTATAATTAGCCAATACCTGCTTACGGCGTGCTTCTTTGCTTGATGATTGGGTTTTTAATATCAAGTGTTCGTTATCTGCAAAAGGCAGGCTGTAGCGTTGCAGGTTTTTAAGAGTTCCTGCGCGTTCGTCTTCATCACGATTGGTGATGTAGAAAACGGCTACGCCTTTCGATGCTGCATATTTGAAAAAGTCGGGAGCGCCGGGTACAGTGTCTGCTACTGCTTGTGCAGTCCATTTTTTCCAGGCAGTGCTGCTGAATTCTTCATTATGAAGTCCCGCTCTTGCACCTTCAGGGCTGTTGTCTAAAAGAGTTTCGTCAATATCTGTAATTACTGCTAAAGGTTTGCCATTGGCTTGTTTGGTCGCTTCATCAATGCGCATTTTAGCCACATTATAAGCCTGAAAGCATAAGGCCTTATACTCCGCAGAACGCTGCTGAAATATGGCTGCCCATACTTTTCCATCGTTGGCTATTGAAGTACTTGTTACCGATGTATTTGTGGCTTTGTGTGAAGTGCCACAAGCCGAAAGTAGTGCCACACAGCTGATGAGGTAGATATTGAGTTTTTTCATATGGAATACTTATTCTATTTCGCCCGACAATTTTAAGATTTTTTGTTCTAAGTCTTCAGAAATACGAAAGTTGGTTGACTTTATTTTTGTTAAGATATGTTTAATGCTACTTATGTGGCCTTCAACTTTAGCTTGTAATAATATGCCAATAGTACCCGTGTAATCAATATTTAGCTTTTGGGCCAACTTGCGGGCTTTAAGATCATCAATAATTAACAAACTATTTTGATGTTCTATAGCCAAATTAATTGCACTGGCTTCGCCGGGATCAACGTTTGCACTAATTATATCGGGAGATAATTTATTGGTGGCATTTTGAATAATGATCCATTCAGGCAAGCTCGAACCATATTCTTCTGCAATTACAGATGTAATGGTAATTTGCCCATAAAGTGATTGAAGTAAATGGAGCTCGTCTATTTTATTGAGTAAGATTAAACAGCTGGTATCAGCTATGATAACGTCCTGCATTTTTAAAGTCGTTGTCTAAATCGTCGACAGGATAGTTAAATATCGAAACGCCATATTCGCCCAATAAATCCATAAAGATTGCTTTAGAGCACCCTGCCAAGTCTGCAGCCTGGCCTAATGATAATTTGCCGACATGATATAGCTGTGCCGCAAGAGCCGTTACCACCTCTTTTTGCGACATATCTATACTGTCTGGTAAATTGATCTCTAAAGTCATAATTTAAAGATAGGGAATTTAACGATTTCTTACAACAACTCCGGCCTAATCTTATCAGTAAACTCCTTAGCAAACTTGTTCAATTTCGGCTGGATCACAAATGCGCAATATGGCTTGTTGGTATTATCGTTAAAGTAGTTTTGGTGGTAACCCTCGGCATTGTAGAAAATATCAGCAGGTACAACATGGGTAACAATTGGTTTATCAAATACCTGTTCGTCGGTTAGCTTTTTAATCATGGCTTCGGCCTGCTGCTTCTGCTCGTCGTTATGGTAAAATACAGCCGAGCGGTATTGCGTACCCACATCATTGCCCTGGCGGTTTAGGGTAGTTGGGTTGTGGGTTTTAAAGAAGATGAGTAACAACTCGTCGAAGCTTAATGCGTCGGCATCAAATTCTATTTCAATGGCTTCGGCATGGCCGGTATCGCCATTGCAGATCTCCATATACTTGGGGTTTTCTGTTTTTCCGCCGGTGTAGCCCGATGTTACTGATGTTACGCCTTTTAATGTTTGGAATATAGCCTCTGTGCACCAGAAGCAGCCGTTTGCAAATGTTGCTTTTTGTAAGTTCATTGTTGATGTATATAACTATGTACAGGCTGCTTTGATTTAAGTATCTGAAATTTTGGCAGATACTTAAATACTAAGAACCCAGTGCATATACTACAATATTTACGCCGAACTTGGTATTGTCCTCGGCCAGGAACCTTTTGTTACGGAAATCGTAATCCCACTCGCAGCCGTAATCCTTATTACTATACAATATTGCAATACGGCCGTTTATCTCGATGGCTTTTAAATAGTCGTGCACAAGATCATCGCCCCAGCCATTAAGCTCAAAAGATGTATTAGGCGGCCCTTTTTCGAAAGTGAAGAAGGAGCGGTAGATAGCATGGTTGTTAGGGATCTTCTTCAACGCATTAGGCCCGAAAAGCGAACTCATCTGTGCCTCAAACGATTTGGCAAAAAGCCCGTCTATGTCATGATTGCAGTCATCAGCGAAAACAAATCCGCCGTTTTCTACATATTTTTTAAAATTGGCACGTTCCACAGCATCAAACTGCACCAGCTTATGCCCGCTTATATAAGCGAAAGGATAATTAAATATTTCGTTACTGCTCAGTGCAACCACCTTTTCTTTGGGCTCAATAGGTATAGTAGTATACTCTATCAAAGAATTGAGAATGTTGGCCGGCATGCGCTGGTCGGTGTCCCAATCGCCCGAATGATAACTAAAACGGGCGAACGTAAATTTTTTTCCTACAGACATTATTCTTAAAAGTCTAAAATTAGTACAATATTCTTGGTAAAAAACGCAATAGATTGCGTCTGTTGTAATTTTTTGGATACTTTGTTTGATTTTTTACAACAAAGCATTGTAATTACCTTAAAACAGCAATATCTTGTGTCAGAAAATTAACACATCCAAATTTTTAAACGCAAAATAACTTTGGAACTTACCGAAAACAATATAAAAACGCTGTTGGCCAAGCTTCCGCAGCTGAAAAACGAAATCCAGAAAGTAATAGTAGGCCAGGACGCCATATTAGATGAACTTCTGGTTGCATTTTTAGCAGGCGGACATTGTTTGCTGGAAGGTGTACCCGGGCTGGCAAAAACGCTGACCGTTAAAACCATGTCGCAAGCGTTACACTTGTCGTTCCGCCGTATTCAGTTTACGCCCGATCTGATGCCTACTGATATTTTAGGTACCGAGATATTGGAGGAAGACCATGTTACCGGTAAACGTTTTTTTAAGTTTAACAAAGGCCCCCTGTTTGCCAATATTGTTTTGGCCGATGAGATTAACCGTACCCCGCCTAAAACCCAGGCTGCCTTACTGGAGGCCATGCAGGAGTTTGAGGTTACTTACGGAGGGCAAACCTATCCGCTCGATAAACCCTTCTTTATATTAGCTACACAAAACCCGATTGAGCAGGCCGGTACCTACCCACTACCTGAAGCGCAGCTCGACCGCTTTTTGCTGCTGATTAAAATGGGCTACCCAACAGACCAGGAAGAGTTTGAAGTATTGAACCGTACCACAGGTACCCGCAAAGCCGAAGTATTACCGGTAATTACTGCCGAAGAAATTATGCAGGCGCAGGCCCTCGTACGTCAGGTTACCATCAGTGAAGATCTGATCAGATATGTAAGTACATTGATCCGCGCTACACGCCCTGATACAACTACTATTGATTACGTGAAAGAATGGGTGCGCTGGGGAGCTGGCCCGCGTGCCGGCCAGGCTTTAATATTAACGGCAAAATCGCGCGCATTACTAAAAGGGCGTTATGCCGTACTCATGGAAGACATCCACGCCATGGCGCCACCGGTATTACGTCACCGGATCTTAATGAACTTTAAAGCAGAATCTGAAGGTATTACTTCTGACGCCGCCACACTCGAATTGATTAAATTGGTTGAAAGGCCGAAAGCGCTTTAAGGAGAGAATCAAGAATCGAGAACTAAGAATCAAGACAAAAAATAAATATAAAATAGAACGTCATGCTGAACTTGTTTCAGCACCCCACAGGACAGGTATACGCTATGCTTAACATGTCGCATACTTAGCAAGTGGGATCCCGAAATAAATTCGGGATGACGGTTGGATTATTTCCGACAACAGACAAAGATAACAGACAACCAAAATGCAATTAGACCCTAAAGTATTAATGACCATTAAGACTTTGCCACTATTGGCGAAAACGGTTATTGATGGCTTTATGAATGGTTTTAATAAAAGCACCGTAAAGGGGCCGGGACTGGAATTTAGCCAGTACCGCAGCTACCAGCCGGGTGATGATTTGCGTTGGCTCGACTGGCGCATGTTTGCCCGGTCTGACAGGTATTACATCCGCGAGTCGGAGGTGGAAACCAGTATCTCTGTGAAGTTTCTGTTTGATGCCAGCGCATCCATGAACCATGATGATAACGGGATTAAGAAGATCGACTATGCGCGTTTCTTAGCAGCTTCATTGGCTTATCTTGTTAATTTGCAGGGCGATGCTGCCGGTTTATATGTGTTTCAGGACGGGGGCTTGTTTACGCTTTCATCCAAAGCAGATCCGCAGCATTTGCAGAGGATTTATTATCAGCTCGATCAAACGAAGGCTGGGGGGACGTTTACTAAACCGGCGCATTACAAAGAACTGTTTGCCGGTTCGGGCCGCAAGGAACTGTTGGTTTTTATAACAGACATGTATCAAACCGATGGTGAGATATACAAAGTGCTCGACTCGTTAGCCGCTATGAAACACGAGGTAATTGTGTTTCACCTGATGGGTAAAAATGAGCTGGACTTCGATTTTAAAGGCTACTCTGCACTGGAAGACCTTGAAACCGGCGAAACCATTGAAATAGATACCCAGCAAGCCCGAAAAACATATAAAGAAACGCTGGACACACATTTAGCGTCTATTAGAATGCAGCTGTTAGCCAAACATATAGTGTACCGCATGGTAAATACCTCGCAGCCGCTTGATGAGGCATTGAGGGCATTTTTAGTGCAGCGGAAGAAGGGGATATAAATAGCCCCAACCCTTCCCGGAGGGAAAGGAGTTAAAAAGATTAAATGAATAAAAATATACAATACGCAAATCAAAAGTCTCTCCCTTCCGGGGAGAGATTTAGAGAGGGGCTTTTACTATAATGCTTCAATTTTTAAATCCAATATGGTTTTTTGCTGCGGCCGCGATACTCATCCCGGTGCTTATACACTTGTGGAATATTAAGCCGGGCAAAGTTTTAAAGGTGGGCAGTACCTCGCTTATTGTATCAGCATCGCGCAAAAGCAGCCGCAGTTTTAAGTTGCTGGATATTTTGCTGCTTTTATTGCGTTGCCTGCTACTGTTATTAATAGCCATTTTGTTAACAGCACCTATCTGGCAAAAAAAGATCAGCGCTGCCAAAGTAAAAGGCTGGGTTTTATTGCCGAAAGAGAATTTCAGCGAAGGTTATCAGCATTATAAAACCAGTATTGATTCATTGAATAAACTGGGTTATGAGTTTCATTATTTCAATAACGGTTTCCCCAAAGCTGATCTCACTAAATTATTACTCGAAACTAAAGACCTTAAAACTTTAGATACCGCCGCAAAGCAAACCCCAATCTATTGGAATTTGGTAAGTCAGCTGGATAGTCAGTTACCAACTGATCGCCCGGTTTATTTGTATACGCCAAACAGCGCCAAGCATTTTGTGGGCGATAAACCACAATCGGCCCTTAACCTGCACTGGCAAACTTATACCCCTGCCGACTCGGTAAATACCTGGGTACAGGATGCCTGGTTTAATAATAACAATACGGTTAAAGTAGTACAGGGCACCAGCAAGCCATCGGGTACTACCTATGATTATTTTAACATCCAGGCCGATAAAGGTGATGCAAGGTTTGCAGTAAACGTAAATAATGGCCAGCCCGAAGTGAGCCTTATGAATAGCAAAGCAAAGGCAATGCCGGTTGATACATCAACTTTACACATTGCCATTTATACAAGTAGTAATACCGCCGATGCCGGTTACCTGAAAGCTGCGCTTGACGCTGTGGCACAATTCACCCAGCGAAAAACCGTTATTAAACAATACACCAGTGCCAATGCCATCCCGTTGGGCGCGAATTGGATCTTCTGGCTTTCTGAACAACCTTTTGCTGCGCGGTTATTGCAGCAGCATACCAATATATTTGCTTACCAGGTTGGTAAGGTGCAAAGTGTAAATACCCGCATCAGTTCGGTAAGCGATATTGCCTTGCCGAATGGATCAGAACAAATACCTCTATTTAAACTCATTGGCGCTACGCATCAAACAGGTGAAATTATTTGGCATGATGGTTTTGGCCACCCGGTTTTGGATGCCGAGAAGCAGGATAATGCCGAAGTATACCATTTCTACAGCCGCTTTAGCCCAACCTGGAATGATATGGCCTGGAGCAGCAGTTTCCCTAAGCTGATGCTCCAATTGATAAATGTGCCGTCTAAAAATACAGTAACAGATCAGGATCGCCGTAGTCTTACTAATGAGCAGATCCAACCGGTTAAGATAGAAGAAACGCATGCGGTAGTGGCCGATAAATTCACCGTTCAGAATGACTTGGGCCGATATTTTTGGCTGGCGCTGATTGTGGTATTTATAATAGAAAGATGGCTGGCAACACGTACTAAAATTGTAACTAATGGCTGAGCACACAGGACTACATAAAATAAAAGCTTTACAGCAACGCTGGATTAGCTACCAGATAGCGGCAGATGTGCTATTGTCGGCCTCGGTAGCTATATTATTGGGCAGCGCTTTGCATTATATTTTTGATGCGCCGTTCTTTTTGGCGGTGCTTATTTTTATCGTGATTTTCGGGGTGCTGTCAGCTATTCGCCGCCCATGGAAAATTACCATTAAATCGATATTAAGTTTCTTAAACCAGAGCTATCCAGAGCTTGAAGAAAGCAGTGAGCTGGTATTAAAACCTGCCGGTACGCTAAACTTATTAGAGAGCCTTCAATTACAAAAAGTGGAGCAGGCGCTCCACCAGGTGCCAGGTACGCCGCAGCAATTCGGCCGCCGTTTAAAACAGGCCGGTGTATTTGTGTTGGTGGCTTTGGTATTGAGCTTTGCGCTGGCTAAATTGCCAATTCACTGGCATTCGGCTATGGGTAAACTGGTGACAGATACCATGGGTGTGAGTGCTAAAAATTTACCTCCGGAGAAGATCTTACCCCAAATTAAAACCACGAGCTTAACGGTAACGCCTCCGGCTTATACCAATCGCCCTGCCCGTAAACAGGACAGGTTTACTTTGGATGTAGAGGAAGGTTCGACCGTAAAATGGAACATCCAAACCAACATCGATGTAAAGCAAATCTCATTGATATTTAATGAGCATGAAGTCTTGAAAATGCAGTCGGGTTCGGATAAATCAAACTGGCATCTGTCTAAAATAATTACTACGCCCGGTTTTTACCAGGTAAGTGTGGATGGTAAACTATCAGATTTGTATCCGGTAACTGTAATTAAAGATGCGCCGCCCGTTATCAAAATCAATACACCGAAACAATACACCCATATCGATGCAGGCGAAGCACCAAAGGTTACCATCAATGCTTCGGTTAATGATGATTATGGTATCAGTAATGCCATCATCAATGCCACAGTAGCCAAAGGCAGCGGCGAAGCCGTGAAGTTTAAAGAATATAAGATCAATTTTAGCGAAGCTTTTGGCGCGCACAGCCGCCAGTATAACCTGCAAAAACTGGTTGATTTGCCTAAGCTGGAAATGGAGCCGGGTGATGAGCTTTACTTCTACATACAAGCGCAGGATACCCATCAGCAAACAAGCCGTACCGATGTATATATTGTTTCGATACAGGATACTGCCCAGCTATTAAGTATGGATGGGTTGGTTGCCGGTGTGAATGTGAAGCCTGAGTTTTTCAGAAGCGAGCGCCAGATCATTATCGATTCGCAATACCTCATCCATGCTAAGGATAGTTTGAGTAAGGAAGAGTTCAACAAACGTTGTAACGATTTGGGGGCAGATCAAAAAATGCTGCGCCTGCGTTATGGTAAGTTTTTGGGCGAAGAAGACGAATCGAAAATAGGCGAAGAAACCAACAGCGATTTAAGCAAAGCCGAAAACTTTAGTAATACCGCCATGATTATGGATGCTTACACCGATAAGCATGATAACGCCGAAGACGCCAGTTTCCTTGAACCAGCTGTAAAAGAGCAATTGAAAGCCACGCTAACCGAAATGTGGAAAGCCGAGTTGCAATTGCGCATGTACAAACCGAGCGATGCTTTACCGTTTGAATACAAGGCGCTTCGTTTACTGAAAGATCTTCAACAAAAATCGCGCTCTTATGTGGCAAAAACAGGCTACAACCCGCCGCCATTGAAACTGGAAAAACGAATGACCGGCGATCTGAGCAAAATTGCAGAGCCAATAAACCATGAAGATATTAAGAAGCAAGGCGACCAGTTTGAGACGCTTAAAAAAGCAGTGGTTGTTTTAGAACAATTAAAAACCGATCCAAAATTAAACGCTATCGATCAGCATACTTTACAGGTAGCCTCTGCTCAACTAAGTGTTAAGGCTACTGCACAACCCGGCATTTATTTACCGGCTGTGAGCGCCATGAAACAAATTGTAAACTCGGGTAAAGCCAGCGAAAATAATATAGCAGTGGTGGAGAAAGCTATTCAACGGGCTTTGCCTATAAATCGCGCTATGCCGCAATCATCAAGCTCATCTGCCGATATTGGTTTGTCGCAGGGTTATTTTAAAAATCTAAACCACATAAACAGATAGTAAATGAACTGGACTTATATCGTTTTACTCATTTGTTTAGTGCTTGCCATATTTGCCGTTTGGCGCGAAGTTCAGCGCGAAAGTAAGCGTCATTTAACCTGGCGCTTGGTGGCCATATTGGTAGCCATAGCCGGTTTAGCCTGCATTATTCTGCCGATTACTTATGAAGGCGACATCAGCCTGAACGAAAAAAATCAAGCTGTTTTATTGACTGATGGTTATCAAGCGGATAGCATAAGTACAATCAATTCGCCTCGCATTTACACGTTGAGCAAATCCATCAAAAAGGATTATCCCAAAGCAGTTTTAATTGGCGGTGTTGATGACTTATCCCAAGCCAAACCTGCTGTAGGCAGTTTGCAGGTTTTAGGTTATGGTTTGAGCGAAGATCAATTAACACAGCTCCACAACCTGCCTGTTCAGTTTCATTCGGCAAAATTACCAAATGGTGTAAGCTCTGTAAGCTGGAATGCCCAATTAAAAACCGGAGAAAAGCTGAGCGTACAGGGATCATTCAATAATACCACTGATAAAGCAGTTAAGGTATCGTTAAAAGGACTAGGCACCACGGTCGATTCTGCTTTTATCCAAGCAAATACGGCTGCAATATTCGATTTAAATACGACGCCACGCCATGCCGGTCGTGCCGTTTACAGATTAATCAGCACCACAGATGCCGATACTTTGGCTAACGAAAGTATCCCGGTTACGGTTGATGCTATTAAGCCGCTCAAAATTTTAATGCTGGCCGGTTCGCCAAATTTCGAAGATAAATTTTTGAAAAACTGGCTGACTGAAAAGGGTTACGGCGTGGCTGTTCGTTCGGCCATCAGTAAAGATAAATTCAGCCAGGAATTTGTGAATGTAGAGCAGCAATCGCTGGCGCATTTAACACCCGGCTTGCTGGAAAAATTTGATATTATATTAAGTGATCTGGAGGTTCTAAAAGCGTTGAATGCTTCAGAAAGCGGAGCTTTAAAACAGGAAGTATTACAAAAAGGCTTAGGCATTATTGTTAGGGCCGATAGTACAGCTCATTCTAACTTCTGGCTACAGCAAGATTACCCGGTTAGTAAAGTATCAACAGCAGGGCAGGTGGTTACTTCGTTAAAAATACAAGGTCAGGACGCCGCAAGTGCTAAATTACTGCTCGATCCTATTTATATTACCGTTCAAAACTATACCCAACCGCTGGTATTCGATCAGCAGAATCATATCCTGGCCAGCAGTAGTTTGGCAGGTAGCGGTAAGGAAGTTTTTACCGTGCTTAATGCCACCCACAACTGGATGCTGGGTGGTGATGAAAATGATTATACCGCGCTATGGTCACTGCTGATTACGAAGGCTGCCAAGCATACGCCGAGTACTGAGCAATGGTCGGTTGTGAATAATGTACCGACTGTAAATAGCCATACCAAATTTCAGCTCGAAACTTCGGCTGCGCAGACCGAGATCAGGATCAATCAATCTAAAATTGCTGTAGAGCGTCAGGCCGATCTTCCTTTTGTTTGGCATGCAGCTTACTGGCCGCAACATGCGGGCTGGCAGCAGGTTCAGCAAGGGGTGGGTGCACCGCAATGGTTATTTGTTTATGCCCAAAATGAGTGGGGGGCCTTGAAATATAATAGCATGCTGCGCGATACTAAAAAATATGCTGCTGCTTTTGATCATCAGCAATCTGTAACAAAACAAATACACCAAAAAATACAGATTGCGGTATCTAAAATATATTTTTATATACTGCTTTTGTTGGCCTGTACATACCTCTGGGCCGAGGCCAAATTTGCAGCCTGAACCAATTAGAAGAAACTATTAACTAAACTATATTAACTAAGCAAACAAAGGAGGATTAACCTTGAGACGTAGAGACTTTATTTATCTTTCGGGATTAGGAGCCGGTACTGCGATGATTGCAAATTCTGCCTTCGGTAAATCAATTTACCAGGAGGAGCTATTAGCAACTATTGATGTCCGCGCTAAAAAAGAACTTGCCGACGTTGCCCTTAACACAGCGAAAGCTAAAGGTGCATCGTATGCCGATATCCGCATTGGCCGTTATTTAAACCAGGCCATTGTAACCCGCGAAAACCGTGTATTAAACGTTGCCAACTCCGAGTCGTTCGGTGTGGGTATCCGTGTTTTGGCCGATGGCTGCTGGGGCTTTGCCGCCGGTAACACGGTAACCAAAGAAGGTGTTGCCAAAATTGCAGAACGTGCCGTTGCCGTTGCAAAAGCCAACGCCAAATTAGGCAGCAAACCGGTGCAATTAGCCCCGCAAAAAGGCTTTGGCGAAGTAAGCTGGAAAACACCTATCGAGCGTAATGCTTTCGAGGTGCCTATTAAAGAAAAAATTGATTTGTTGCTTACCGCCAATGGCGAAGCCATGAAACTGGGCGCAAGCTTTGTTAACTCAACTATTTTCTCCATCAACGAGCAAAAATATTTTGCATCTACCGATGGTTCATACATCGATCAGGATATTCATCGCCTGTACCCTAACTTTCAGGTTACCAAAATTGATTCAATGGCGGGTGCGTTTGAAACCCGTGCGGCATTAAGTTCGCCGGTTGGCATGGGTTATGAGTATTTAACACCAAGCGAATCTGAAAAAGTACAAGGTGTGGTAACGCGTTACAAAAACCGCTACGACATGATTGAAGATATTAAGAACGCTACCAAAAATGCATCAGAAAAAGTTGCATCTAAATCGGTAGAACCAGGTAAGTATGATTTGGTATTAGATCCATCACACCTTTGGTTAACCATCCACGAATCTGTTGCCCACCCAACCGAGCTTGATCGTGTATTGGGTTACGAGGCTAACTACGCCGGGACCAGCTTCCTTTCATTAGAGAAACTGAAATCTGGTAACTTCCACTTCGGTAGCAAAAACATGAATATCGTGGCCGATAAATTACAGCCCGGTTCATTAGGTGCCGTAGGTTATGATGACGAGGGCGTTAAATGCGGTAAGTGGGACCTGGTTAAAGATGGTGTATTGGTAAACTTCCAGGCCATCCGCGATCAGGCACACATGATTGGGTTAGACCATTCGCAAGGCTGCTGCTACGCACAAAGCTGGGACGATGTACAGTTTCAACGTATGCCTAACGTATCATTACAACCGGGCAAAACTCCACTGAGCGTTGACGATATGATCAAAAACGTAGAGAAAGGTATCTACATTGTAGGTAATGGTTCATTCTCTATCGATCAGCAGCGTTATAACTTCCAGTTTGGCGGTCAGCTGTTTTACGAGATCAAAAACGGCAAAATTGTAGGCATGTTAAACGATGTGGCTTACCAGGCAACCAACCAGGAGTTCTGGAACTCGCTTACTGCTGTTTGCGATGAAAAGGACTACCGCTTAGGTGGTGCATTTAACGATGGTAAGGGCCAGCCAAGCCAGTCGAATGCTGTATCGCACGGTTCATCAACCGCACGTTTTAATGGAGTTAATGTAATTAATACTAAAAGAAAGATCGGATAATTAATATGCCTATATATAGTAAAGAAGAAGCACAGGCTTTATTAAAGAAGGTGCTTAGTTATTCAAAAGCCGATGAGTGTGAAGTGAGCCTTAGAGGTAACGACGGTGGTAACATCCGTACGGCCCTGAACGCAGTTTCAACCGCTGGTGATATCAGTACTGTTGGTTTGGCCGTAAGCTCTGTTTATGGTAAAAAAACGGGTACAGCAACCATCAACGAGTTTGATGATGCATCATTAGAGAAAGTAGTTCGCCGTTCTGAAGAGTTAGCACAATTGGCTCCCGAAAACCCGGAGACTATGCCGATGTTAGGCCCGCAGAAATTTGAGGACTCTATCGCTTATAATGCAAAAACAGCAGCCATGACACCAGAAAGCCGCGCCGAAATGATTGGCAAAGCATTCGAGGTAACTAAAGCAGCTAACTTACAAGCTGCAGGCTTTTTGGAAAATACAACCCGTTTTACCGCGGTAATGAACTCAAAAGGTTTGTTTGCTTACGATAAATCAACCGATGTAATTTACTCGGTAACTACCCGTAATACTGCCGGTACTATTTCTGGTTATGCTGCCCGTGGTTTTACTGATGTAAGCAAAATGGATACGGCTAGTGCAACTAAAATTGCATCGCAAAAAGCGTTAAGTTCTGCCAATGCCAAAGCTATTGAACCGGGTAAATATACCGTGATATTAGAGCCTGTTGCCGGTGTTTATATGCTGGAGAACATGTTCCGTTTTGATGCACGTAGTGCCGAAGAAGGCCGTAGCTTTTTAAGCAAAAAGGGCGGAGGTACCCGTTTAGGCGAAAAACTGATGGACGAGAAAGTGAACATTTACTCAGACCCGTTCAACAACGAATTGCCTGGCCCAACCTGGAACAACGAAGGCCAGCGTTTGGAGCGTACCGACTGGATTAAAGAAGGTGTGGTTAAAAACCTGAGCTATTCGCGTTACTGGGCGCAAAAGAAAGGTGTACAACCTGTACCTGGCCCAAGCAATATTATTATGGATGGTGGTACTACCAGCCTTGAGGAAATGATCAAAAGCACAGAGCGTGGTATCCTGGTATCGCGTTTATGGTACATCCGTATGGTTGACCCGCAATCGCTGCTATTAACCGGGTTAACCCGCGATGGTACGTTTTATATCGAGAATGGTAAGATCATGTTTCCGGTTAAAAACTTCCGTTTTAACGAGAGCCCTGTAATTATGCTTAACAATGTGGAAGCCCTTGGTAAACCAGAGCGTACCATCAGTGTTGAAAGCTACCGCAGCTACCTGATCCCGCCAATGAAGATAAGGGACTTTACGTTCACTTCGTTATCAGACGCAGTATAAGAGAGACAGGAATCGAGAGTCGGGAATCAAGACTATAAAAAAGGCCTCGCGTTAGCGAGGCCTTTTCTTTTTTAACAAAATAGTTGTGAACTAACTTATGGTTTCAGCAATATTTTACCTCTAATGCCACCTGCGCTTACCAGGTCTTGCGCTTTGGCTGCATCTGCCAAAGGTAGGGTTTGCGAGATACTTGCTTTTATTTTCCCGGCTTCTACCAGTTGCTTGCCAAATTCAAATGCCTGGGTAGAGAATGCGCTGTTCACAAATTTGGCTGCAATGCCATGTTCGGCAGCCAAATCTTGCGATGGTGGCATTACAATGCTTAACAATAAGCCGCCTTTTTTAATAATTCCGAATGATTTTGCCTGGGTTTCGCCGCCAACTAAGTCTGCTACTACATCGGCATCTTTAATTAATTGGGTAAAATCTTCTGTTTTGTAGTTGATCACCTCATCGGCACCTAACGACTTTACTAATGCTACGCCATCGCCCGATGCTGTTGCAATTACATGTACATCTAGCGCCTTAGCCATTTGCACCATTACCTGCCCTACAGCACCTGCCGCACCGTGGACTACCAAAGTTTGCCCGGCCTTAATTGCTGCATTTGTAACTAATACCGAATAAGCGGTAATTAAGGGCATAGCCAATGCTGCTGCCTCATCGAGGTTGGTATTATTGGGGATCCGCGCAACCGTATCTTCAGGGAATACGGCATATTCAGCATAAGTGCCGCCAAACCTGCAGGCAAAAACCTGATCGCCGGTTTTAAAATTGGTAACGGCTGTGCCAACGGCTTCAACAGTTCCGGAAGCATCTTCGCCCGGTATGTAAGGGAATGAAATTGGTATCTGTGCTTTCAGGTAACCTTCGCGGATTTTCATATCCAGCGGGTTAATTGTGGTTGCATGGATGCGTACTAAAATTTCGTTTGCTGCAGGTACAGGCGCCGCAGTTTCTGTTAATTGAATTACGCCCAAGTTGCCGTAGGCGTTATATTGAATTGCTTTCATTTGTTTTTAAATTTTCTTCAAATGTAAGCGTCGGGCTACCAGATTGTTTGAAAATGGCTATATTTTTCGGTACCTTTAAGGATACCAAAATGCGAAACAAAGAGAAAAAAATAAGGCACCGCGATGTACAGGATGTACTGGAGCTGATAGGTGGCAGATGGCGCGGGGCAATTTTGGCTTCATTATGTGATTCGTCCAAACGCTTTTCACAATTAAAGGCCGACCTTGGCCCCATAACTTCGCGGACTTTGATTAAGGAATTACGATTTCTGGAAGATAACCTGATGGTTGTTGCCGAAAAAAGTATCGAGGCTCAAAACTCAGTTCTTTACTCCAATACGTTACATGGCAGTACCATTGAGCCGGTTATTTTTGCTATTCATAAATGGTCGGCAAAGCACCGGGAGCTGATGTTGAAAAAGCTAGCTGAATAACTTCTACGATGTTTTTTGCGCATTTATCTTGATTCCTGATTTTCGATTTTTGCTTCGGTTCCTCCCCTTCGGGGAGGTTAGGAGGGGTACTTTAACAAATTTTAACTAATTCTTAAAGCAATTATTTTTAAATTTGAAGAATGTTTCGTTGGGGTTTTTTAGTGATATTCTTGTTTTTAGCATCTTTTGCTTATGCTCAGCAGCATACTCAGGAGGGTATTGTTTATGAGAATAAAACACACGTTGCATTAGCCGGTATCAACATTGAAAACCTGAACGGCAAGTTTAAAACCCAGACAGATAAGCAGGGCCGGTTCATTATCCAGGCTAAAATGAGCGACATGCTGGTGTTTAAAGGTTTTGGTTATAAAGCCGATACGGTGGTAGTTACCGACCTCCACGCCCGCGAGTTTTACCTTGATCCATTACAGCATATGCTGAGCGAGGTAGAAATCAATGGCAAAGGCCCCGGTTCGGTAAATCAATCAGCATTTAATAAACCAAAAGACCCCGACTTCCATAACCAAACCATGACTTACCAGCGTAATAACACTGGGCCTAATGCTGATGGTTCTGTAAAAGGCGGGGTCAGCCTGCGGGTATGGTCGAACAAAAAGACAGAGAACGATGCCAGGAAGAAAGAGCAGGAAGCCAAGAACGATAAGATAACTGCTCAGATTCAGCAAGCTTTCAGCAAAGAAAGCATCGAAAAATACGTCCCCCTCAAAGACCAGGAGCTGCACAGTTTTGTGATGCGCTATTCGCCCGATATCGAAACTTTCACCAGCGAAGATTTTAACCTGGCTTTGTACATCAATAAATGCTACAAGGAGTTTGTAAAGCTTTCACCTGAAGAAAGATTGAAGACTTCGATTTTTGGAAACTGAGGTTGATTTCGGAGTTCGGATGTTCGATTTCGGATTTGCTTTTCGTTTGAACCAGAATTCAAGAATTAACATAATCCTTTTATTCTTATAAGGTCGATCTTCAGCGAATAACGAGCGTTGTCAGCCTGAGCTCCGTCTAAGGATAATGGGTTGGCTATCTGCGAATGACTTTGTCAGACAAATGGGCAAATATTATATTTTAAGTTTAAACGATTGCCCCTCAACAAATCGTCCTTTTGAAATGGTAACAGGTACTTTTTGATCAGTAGTATAGCCAAGTGTTTCTCCGCTTCTTAATGTGATGTTATTACCAATTACATAAGAGGTAATATTTAACAAAAAGCTATATAATTCATCCAAGTTCAGTTTTGAATCAATAATTTCCATTTCCTGTTTATCAAGCTCTTTTAAGCCATAAGTGTATGCACAGTTTCCTGTTGCAGATTTTCTAAGGCCAATGTAAACCCATAATGTTACGGGAGTGCCGTTTTTCTTTAATTCCTCAACGTCATTCAGATATTGATCGCGGGGTATAAGTAATGATTGCACTCCATTATAAATACCTATGGAATCAGATGTTATAAGGATCGATGATAATACCTTACTTAAAATTTTAAACCTTTCCAGTGGACTTTTTTGTCCTGACATAATCGTGACGATGGCATGCCCGGTATGATCTTTTAATTCATTCAATGCCTTTGGCCAGTTGTAGGCATATTGTGCAGTTCCTTCAATATCTTCCCATGGGATTTGCCCCTGTATATACCCCCATTGCTACTGTTTCTCCATCTATTTTAAAAGAGGCGGCATCATCATCCCCTTCAAATTTTGTAATTTCAATATCCCAGTCCGATTTAAGAGATGCTGTTATTTTATCAACCTGATAGTGCTCATTATTATTAAACATCGGCATAGCAATCAAAATGCTACTTTCCGGTTTGGGGGTCGTTTTTTTGAAGAGGTCGAGGAGGCTCATTTTTATTCTTGAAATTTATTTTTGAAAGATACTATATCCTTGTTTAAGGATAGTCTTGCATTTTGTCATTTTCCGATAGGAAGAGAAATCTTCTACAGCAGGGCACTTTAATCATTTAAGATTTCTCAAATCGTTCGAGATGACAAGTTGGACTATAGGGCTTTTTCGTCTTGATTCCTGATTCTCGATTCTTGGTTCGAGCACAAGATTCTTGTTTCCTGTTTCTTGCCTCTTGTCTCTATTTCAGTTATATTAGGCTCTTAAAACTATTGCCTTGAAAAGAAAAGACTTCCTTTACTTAAGCGGGATGGGTTTGGGTGCAGCCATGTTCGCCAATGTCCCTGTTATTGGTTCGCCGTTGCATATTGAAGATGCGCTGGCACCTGCCGATGTAGCCAATAAAAAGCGAATGGCCGATGTAGCCCTTAACGCTGCAAAATCAAAGGGAGCTTCTTACGCCGACGTGCGGATAGGCCGATATTTAAACCAATCTGTAATTACCCGCGAAACCCGCGTGCAAAACGTAGCCAATACCGAAAGCTATGGCATGGGTATCCGCGTACTGGCCAATGGCTGCTGGGGTTTTGCCGCAACAGATAAAATGGATAACGACAGCATAGCCAAAGCGGCAGATCTGGCTGTCCGTATCGCCAAAGAGAACTCCAAACTATTAAGCGAACCGGTGCAACTAGCCCCTCAAAAAGGCTACGGAGAGGTAAGCTGGAAAACCCCGATAGAAAAGAATGCTTTCGAGGTACCAATAAAAGATAAAGTGGACTTACTACTGGCAGCCAACAATGCAGCCCTAAGTGCAGGAGCCAATTTTGTGAACAACCAGTTATTTATAATTAACGAGCAGAAGTATTTTGCTTCTACCGATGGCTCGTACATTGACCAGGATATACATCGTATCTGGCCTACGTTTACCATTACCAAAACTGATGCTAAAACGGGCAAGTTCGAAACCCGTAACTCACTAGGGGCACCGATGGGAATGGGATACGAGTATCTGATCCCCGATAAATCGACCGTATTAAATGGCTTATTCCCGATCTACCGTAACCGTTATGATATGATTGAGGATGCCAAAACCGGCACGGCCCAGTTAGATGAGAAGCTGAAAGCCAAACCGTTAGAGCCCGGCAAATATGATCTGATCCTCGATCCAACAAACCTGTTCTTAACCATTCACGAATCGGTAGGCCACCCTACAGAACTTGACCGTGTGTTGGGTTACGAAGCCAATTTTGCCGGTACCAGTTTTCTAACCTTGGATAAATGGAAATCGGGCAAATTTAACTTCGGCAGTAACATTGTAAACTTTGTGGGCGATAAACTACAACACGGCGGCTTAGCCACAGTTGGTTATGATGACGAAGGTGTTAAATGCGGCCAATGGGATCTGATTAAAGACGGTATCCTGGTGAATTACCAAACCATCCGCGACCAGGCGCACATTCTTGGCCTTAATGCATCACAAGGCTGCTGCTACGCCCAAAGTTGGGACGATGTGCAGTTTCAGCGGATGCCGAACGTGAGCCTGCAACCAGGCAAAGCGAAACTTTCCCCAGCTGAGTTGATCAAGAACACCGAGAAGGGTTTATATATGTTCGGTCGAAACTCTTACTCTATTGATCAGCAACGCTATAATTTCCAGTTCAGCAGTCAGCTTTGCTATGAGATCAAAGACGGTAATATAGCAGGCATGGTTAGCGGTGCAGCCTATCAGGCCAACACCCAGGAGTTCTGGAACTCGTGCTCGGCCATTTGTGATGAAAGCGATTACCGTTTAGGCGGTTCATTCTTCGACGGTAAAGGCCAGCCAAGCCAGGTAAGTGCGGTATCGCATGGATGCTCTACGAGTAAGTTTGATAAGGTTAATGTGATTAATACTTCCCGTAAAATTTGATAGTGGTTGATTGGTTGAATTGTCTCCACCCGTCATGCCGAATTTATTTCGGCATCCCACATGCTAAGTATGCGACAATAAAATATGCTATTCAAACAAGGCCATGTTTACATCATGTCTAACCAATATCGAACCACGTTCTATATAGAGTACGAGTGATTTGCAAGTAAGGGTTTGGCAGCATTTAAACGAGGGCGGTTCTGAGCATGTAAAGAAATATAAACTTTTTGATTTAGTTTATTACGAACACTTTGAACGAATTACCGATGCAATTGATAGAGAGAAGCAATTAAAAAATTGGCATCATGGATGGAAAGTGAATTTGATAAAATCCGTTAATGCAGAGATGAGGGATTTAAAGTTTGATATTGGTTATGAAGAATGAAGTTATATACCTGTCCTGTGGGATGCCGAAATAAATTCGGCATGACGGGCGGGGATTTTTTTTAATCTCCAATCTCCCGTAACAAATCAATTACAACCTGCGTCTAAATAAAAATCACTACGTACCTGAAAACATAATCTTAACCTAAACAACAATCAACCAAATCACTATATTTATCACAAGCTACTAACTGACAATCGACATAGTTTACATCACTAACTAAACTCTTACTATTTTGAACAGAAAAAATTTCCTTTATCTAACCGGCATGGGCATTGGAGGTGCTATGCTCAAAGGGATACCAGTTATCGGTTCGCCTATATCTGCCGAGGCAGCTATGAATGGCGGTATCGATGTTGCCCTTAAAAAACGGATGGCTGATGTTGCGCTTAATGCTGCACGGTCAAAAGGCGCTACGTATACAGATGTACGTATTGGCCGCTACCTCCGCCAGTTTGTAGTAACCCGCGAAGAAAAAGTAGAAAACGTGGTAAATACCGAGAGCTACGGCATGGGCATACGTGTACTGGCCAACGGTTGCTGGGGTTTTGCAGCTACCGATAAAATGGATAACGACAGTATCGCAAGAGCTGCAGCCGCAGCCGTTGCTATTGCCAAAGAGAATGCGCGCATCCAGACAGAACCTGTTCAGCTAGCCCCGCAAAAAGGCTATGGCGAGGTAAGCTGGAAAACGCCTATCGAAAAAAATGCTTTCGATGTGCCGATTAAAGATAAGGTTGATTTGCTATTGAAGGTAAATGATACCGCTATGAAGGCGGGTTCTAACTACATTACCTCCATTATTTTTTCTGTTAACGAGCAAAAATATTTCGCATCAACCGATGGTTCATACATCGACCAGGATGTACACCGCATTTGGCCTACGTTTTTTGCCACGAGGGTTGATCCTAAAAGCGGCAAATTTGAAACCCGTAATGCATTGAGTTCGCCACGTGGTATGGGTTACGAATACCTGATACCTAAAGCAGCTGATAAAATTACAAACATGCCAACCACCTTGTATCGTAACAGCTACGATATGATAGAGGATGCCGGTTTTGCAGGTAAACAAGGTGCCGAAAAAATGGCCGCCAAATCTGTTGAGGCAGGTAAATACGACTTAATCCTCGATCCATCAAACCTTTGGTTAACCATTCACGAATCTGTTGGTCACCCTTCAGAACTTGATCGTGTGCTGGGTTACGAGGCTAACTTTGCCGGTACCAGTTTCCTGACTTTGGATAAATGGAAATCGGGCAAATTTAACTTCGGTAGTAAAAACGTAAATATTTTGGCCGATAAACTGCAACCGGGTTCGCTTGGTGCTGTTGGTTATGATGACGAAGGCGTTAAATGCGGCCAGTGGGATATTATTAAAGATGGTATTTTGGTTAACTATCAAACCATCCGCGATCAGGCCCACATTATCGGGCTTAATGCTTCGCAGGGCTGTTGTTATGCCGATGGTTGGAGCGATGTTCAATTCCAACGGATGCCAAACATTTCGTTGCAACCGGGCAAAGCACCGCTTACCCCAACTGAACTGATTAAAGACGTAGAAAAAGGTATCTACATTGTTGGCGATAGTTCATTCTCTATCGATCAGCAACGTTATAATTTCCAGTTCAGCGGTCAGCTTTACTACGAAGTGAAAAACGGTAAAATTGTAGGTATGCTTAACGATGTGGCTTACCAATCAAACACCCAGGAGTTCTGGAACTCATGCGTGGCCGTTTGCGATAAGAGCGATTACCGTTTAGGAGGCTCATTCTTCGACGGTAAAGGTCAGCCAGAGCAGGTAAGTGCCGTATCACACGGGTCATCTACCGCACGATTTAATGGAGTTAATATCATCAACACAGCAAGAAAAATCTAAAAAATATTATGGCTATATTAAGTGAAGAAGAAGCGCGCTCGCTCATGAAAAAAGCGCTCGGCTATTCTAAAGCCGATGAATGTGAGATTAACCTGAACGGCTCGGATAGCGCAAATATTCGTTATGCACGTAACTCGGTATCAACAAGCGGTGCCATTGGCCAAACCAGTTTGGTGGTATCATCAGCATTCGGCAAAAAATTAGGTGTAGCAACTATCAATGAGTACGATGATGCCTCGTTAGAAAAAGTGGTTCGCCGCTCTGAAGAACTGGCACAATTAGCACCGGAGAACCCGGAGTTTATGCCTTTTTTAGGCCCGCAAACCTATGCACCGCAAAACCCTAAAATGTACGATCAGAAAACGGCAGAAATGTCGCCAAAACTACGTACCGATTTGGTTGCGCAAAGCTTACAGGTGGCTAAAGATAATAAACTGACTGCTGCGGGGTTTTTGCAAAACACAGGTGGTTTTGCAGCCATGATGAACTCGCACGGTTTATTTGCCTACAACACATCCAGCGATATTAACTTCTCAGTAACACTGCGAAGCGAAGATGGTAAAGGTTCTGGCTATGCCTCGAGAGATTACGAGGACTATACCAAGATGGATACGCTGAAATTAACCAAAGTGGCTGCCCAAAAAGCAACCGCATCTGTAACTGCCAAAGCAATTGAGCCAGGTAAGTACACGGTGATTTTGGAGCCATCTGCAGGTATTGTTTTATTAGAGCAATTATACGGTGGTTTAGATGCACGTAGTGCCGATGAGGGTCGCAGCTTTTTAAGCAAAGCAGGTGGTGGCACTAAATTGGGCGATAAATTGGTTGACGAACGCGTAACCATTTACTCTGACCCGCAAAACCCCGACCTGCCAAGCAGTAGCTGGAACGGCGATGGCCGCCCGCAGGAGCGTGTAAACTGGATTGAAAAGGGTGTAATTAAAAACCTGTCGTATTCGCGTTACTGGGCGCAGAAAAAAGGTGTTAAGCCTGTACCTGGGCCAGATGCTATTACCATGATGGGTGGAGATGCTTCATTAGAGGATCTTATTAAGGGCACAGAAAGAGGTATCCTGGTTACCCGTTTGTGGTACATTCGCCCGGTTGACCCCCAAACTTTGCTGTATACAGGATTAACCCGTGATGGTACTTTTTACATTGAGAACGGCCAAATCAAGTTCCCGGTTAAAAACTTCCGTTTTAACGAAAGCCCGATCATTATGCTTAACAACCTGGAAGCCCTAGGCCGCCCGGAACGTGCAGTAAGCGGTGAGTCATTCCAAAGCGCCATGATCCCGCCAATGAAGATCAGAGACTTTACGTTTAGCTCTTTGTCAGACGCTGTGTAAGAGAGTCAGGAATCGAGAATCGAGAATCAAGAATTAAGATAGGAAGGCCCCGAGTTCGGGGCCTTTTTTGTTTTTTTTTGTCATCCAGATAGCGAAGAATCTTCTCGTGAGTGCTTCTACTCATTGCACGTCATTGAGGAACGAAGCAATAACGTTTTCCATATTAAACTCTTTTCGTTAATTTTATAATATGAAAACGCTAACTTTTGATATACCTGAAGATGTTGATGAAAGCGAAGTAAAACTCTCTGTTGCTTACGTGCTGTTTGACAAAGGTAGTATGTCGTCTGGCGAAGCTGCTCAATTTGCCAGTGTTAGTAAAAGGTGGTTTCTTGAAAATGCTTCCAAGTATGGAACGTCGA
The DNA here is from genome assembly GCA_903644075.1 of Sphingobacteriaceae bacterium. GTDB lineage: Bacteria > Bacteroidota > Bacteroidia > Sphingobacteriales > Sphingobacteriaceae > Mucilaginibacter. Next base: position 24,140 of record CAHJXH010000008.1, read on the forward strand.
TTTTTGGAGAAACTGTTGAAGACTTAAATTCTGCTGATTGGAGTGAGTAGTATAGTTATATCTGATACAAGTTGTTTAATAGCACTTGGCAGGATTGGTTACCTCAATATTCTTAGTAAAATATTCTCTGTAATTTATGTAACTCCCAAAATTGTAGAAGAGTTTGGAAAGACATGCCGGAATGGATAACCGTAAAAGATATTTCAGATCAAGAAAAACTTCACGCACTTGAAAATATTCTTGATGCTGGCGAAGCAAGTGCAATAACATTGGCATTGGAAATTAATGCGGTTTTGATTATTGATGAGCAAAAGGGAAGGCTAATTGCAAAAAGCCTTATGTAAAATAATAGGTACCCTAAAAGTTTTGTTAATCGCCAAGCAAAAGGGGGTAATTACTTCTGTGAAAGAAGTTCTTGATCTATTGCAACAGAATTTGTTCAGATTTAATAAAACTGTAATGGATGAAGTATTAAAGCTTGCAAATGAAAATTAATTACACCAACCTATCCTTCACCACCAACGTCCCCGCCACCATATCATGCAAACACTGCTGCTTTTTGTTGAAAAAGTTAAGCATGTAACCCACACCCAACGTAATTACCGAGAAAAATTTGGCGAAATTTCTGCCAACAGCTGTGCTGATATTTATGGGATAGCCTTGCATGTCGGTTACTTTAATTTTAAGGATCTGTTTGCCATGCGTAGCCTGCTTGGGGCCGCTTTCCATTACAATATGGTAAATAAGATAAGTGACAGGAATTACTACCAGCAGACTTCCACTCAAAATCATGTTGAACATTTTAACCGGTGATATTAGTACGATGAGTAGAGCTGGAACCACAAATACCCCGGTAACAATCAGCCAATCAATAACGGCGGCCAGTAATCGTTGATCGAAACTGCCGAAATATTGAGGAATAACCGGTGGTTTGGCAAAACCAAGAATTTCGCGTAACTCTGGTATCTCGTGAGCTTCCTTATAGTCAATCATGGCTTCGGTTTTTACAAAGTCGGTTGGTTTAAGTCCGTTGGCTTTCAGTTCTGTGATACTGAAAGGGCCTTCGGGCTTACCGCTGATAACCATGATGTATGTTTGAGACATGTTTTAAATATAAAAATTATAAGCTGCTTCCAGATTACCCCTTTATGAATGATACTGCGAGTTGCAGCAGCTGAGTGTTTCCCTAAATTAGGGGAAAGCACTGACTGTGCTACAGCAATAGCTTTATAAGGGGTATAACCTTATAGGTATGTATTTTTAATATAAAAAAACCGCTTTGTAAAATTACACAAAGCGGTTTTAAATTATGATAGTGTAGGGTTCGATTGCTTAATATCTGCGTACTTTAAAGTCTGACAGGCCGCCGCTTATAGTAATATAGATCTTGTTTTTAGCTGCATCGAAACCAGGGGTTTTGTACTCGTTGTTACCATCGCTGTTAAAGCCATCGAAGTTATTTGACGATAGGCCGGTGCTGCTGGTAATCATACAAGCTGCATCTTTAGGCACACTTACGGTAATGTCTGATACGCCTGATGATATAGTAACTTTAGTATTATCAGCCACCGGTTGACCAAGTTTAATGCTGAATGATGCCGCGCCACCGCTTAAAACCAAGGAGCGTACTTTAAATTTAGCCAGGTCGAAATCCAGACTGGTTGCACCTGCTTTAATGTTTACATCCCATAATGGGTTGGTGTTTAATTTCAGCGTGGCGGTATTAGATTTGTTATCGCCCCAGGTAAAGCTTCTGCGGTGCTCGTTGTTCATGTTAAAATCAACTACGCTCACAGAATCTTCGGTACGGTTTTTCAAGGTGTAACGGCCAGAGAACTCTTTTACATTGGCAGTAAACAATTCGTTAGTGGTATCGCTAAGGTTATAGGTTGTACCGCCACCACTTAGGTTTAAGCGGGCCAGTTTAGTGCCGGTTGCAAAAGGGGTGTGGTAAAAACTATTACCATCAACTTTAACCATAGCACCTGGATGCATGGTGCTGTCGCTATCGTCGTCGTTATTATTGTCGTCGTCGCTCATGTCCATGTCGTCGTCATCGCTGTCTTTGTGGTGATGGCCGTTAAAGTAGAACATAGGGAAACGATATTTGTCGCCGAAGTCGCCGAATAATAATAAGCCAAAGCCAATAATTATTACGGTCAGTTTTATTACAGTAGCCCAAACGGTGCGGTTATTGGCAAATATTAAGTTAACACCTGCAATTACCAGGAATATAGGCCAAAGGTGTAATATGTTGGTCCAGTGGAAGTGCAGGTATCCAAAATTTCTCAGCAGGACAACTGCCCCAATGAGCACCAGGATAATGCCTGGTGTAATTTTTTCTCTTCTCATTATATTTCAGTTGAAGGGTTATCGTTGCTTGGTTCTTCTTTTACTTCGGCTTGTGGTTGTACAGGCTCTGCCGGTTGTTGCCATGCTTGTGGCGCAGGCTTTGGTTTGCTGCTGCCTCTAAGCATTAATGTTAAACCAATTACAACCAATATTACAGGCCACCATTGGCTAAAGTCCCAATCTGGGATAATGTTAAATTCATCCAGCAAAAAGCCACCGCCTAAAAGTATCAAAACCAGGCCGCCAATTAACGCTGCGGTTGATGGGTGCTTTTGCGGTTGCGGCACAAAAGTAGAAGTTGGCTGGTAAGATGGATTTGCCGATTGATATTGCTGATAAGGTGAACCCGGAGTAGGGGGTACAGTATAATCAACCGGAGGTATGTAGCTAAATGGTTTTTTAGGCAATACAATCCAAAGGATAATGTACAGCAAACCGCCGCCGCCTTTTAAAATTAGGGTTAATACAAATACCAGGCGCACTATTGATACATCTATACCAAAGTAGTCGGCTAAGCCGGCACAAACGCCACTAATTACTTTGTGGTGCTCATCGCGATATAATTTCTTTTCCATGTTTTGTTTTGTTTTTGAGTGATATTAAATCTGGCCAAAAACGGGTGTTATGGTAATTTCGTTAACATTAGCACCGGCACTCATATTATAAATTGCTATTACTGCCGAAGCTATATCATCAGGTAAAACCATTTTGTTAGCATCAACCTGCATACCATCCCATGAAGAAGTTAAGGTTGAGCCCGGTATTACCGAGGTTACTTTTACACCATATTGTTGCATTTCCAGCCTCATTATATTACTAAGACTAAGTGTCGCTGCTTTTGTTACAGTATAGGTGCCAGCTTCAATAACAGGTGTAATAGCGGCAATGGAGCAGATATTAAAGATATGCCCGTCCTTGGCGGCTGCCAGCTTTTTGCCGAAATAACGGTATAGCTCATAAGCCGGGCGCAGGTTGGCGTTCATTAGTAAATCGAAAGTATCTTCAGCATCGTCCATAATAGAAGTTGGCTGGTAGATGCCCACATTGTTTACAATAACATTGATCTGGCCCAACTCTGCCTCTGCTTTTTGGGCAAAATTGAGCAATTGATCTTTTTTACTGGCATCGGCTTGTACCGTTATTATGCTGATCTGCTGATTAATACTTTGCAGCTCTGCCTTTATTTGTTCTAAATCTTTTATATTTCGTGAACAAATTGCAAGGTTTAATCCTTGTTTAGCAAAAGCAAAAGCGATTGCCCGGCCCATGCCCTTGGTAGCACCTGTAATTAAAGCGTTTTTCATGCTTAAAATTACCTCAATTGTTACAAGCTATAAAGCCTGCTGATTAAAAAATGTATTTTTGACTCAAATTATTTAGAATAGTAGAATGTTTACTTCTTTCGGCAGATACATCTTGTTATTGCGTTTAAGCTTTAGAAAGCCTGAAAAATTCAGTGTTTACTGGGGCGAGGTTATGCGCGAAATGGTTTCCATCGGTGTTGGATCGTTGGGGATCATCAGCATTATTTCGGTTTTTATTGGTGCGGCAACTACCATACAGGTAGCATTTCAGCTTAGCAGCCCTTTGGTGCCTGCAAGTGTTGCAGGTAGCATAGCACGCGATAGTACCATTTTAGAGTTTAGCCCAACAATATCTGCCTTGGTATTGGCAGGCAGGGTAGGCTCCAGCATTGCGTCGCAAATTGGCACCATGCGGGTTACCGAACAAATAGATGCGCTGGAAATTATGGGTGTTAATGCGCCCGGTTATCTCATCGCGCCTAAAATAATTGGCGGCCTTACCATGTTTCCTTTATTGGTTATTATGTCCATATGCCTGGGCATTACGGGAGGTTATATTGCCTGTTTGGCTTCTGGCGACGTATCTACTGCTGATTATATTACCGGTTTACGCGACGGTTTTTTACCATTAACCATACAGGTTGCTATCGTTAAATCAATTGCTTTTGGTTTTATCATTACTTCAATTTGTGCTTACCAGGGTTTCTATACTTCGGGCGGTGCGCTTGAGGTTGGCCAGTCGGCAACTAAAGGTGTTGTATACAGTTGCGTAATGGTTTTATTTGCTGATTTAGTTATTACCCGTTTAATGTTATGATCGAAATAAAGGATATTTATAAAACGTTTGGTGATAACGAAGTACTAAAAGGCATTACTGCCAATTTTTTGCCCGGCAAAAATAACCTGATCATCGGTGGTTCTGGTTCCGGTAAAACTACTTTGCTGAAATGTATTGTAGGTTTACACGAACCAACTAAAGGCGAAGTGATATTCGACGGAGAGAATTTTACAGAAATGGATTTCGAGCAGCGTGTGCCTATCCGTAAGCAGATTGGGATGTTGTTTCAAAACTCTGCCTTGTTTGATTCGATGACGGTTGAGGAGAATATCATTTTCCCGCTGAACCTGTTTACTACCATGTCTAAAGCCGAAAAGATAGACCGTGCCAATTTTTGTTTAGAGCGGGTTAATCTGAAAGACAAAAACAAATTATATCCATCAGAGCTTTCGGGCGGTATGAAAAAACGCGTAGGTATTGCGCGAGCCATTTCGATGGAACCTAAATATCTTTTTGTGGATGAGCCCAACTCTGGCCTCGACCCGCAAACTTCTATCGTAATTGATGAACTGATCCAGGAGTTGACAGCCGAGTACCAGATTACAACCGTAATGGTTACCCACGATATGAACTCGGTAATGGGTATTGGCGACCATATTTTGTTTTTATACCAGGGTAAAAAATGGTGGGAAGGATCGAACAAGGAAATAGCCCACACCGATAATAAAGAACTGAATGATTTTGTGTTTGCCAGCAAGTTTACACAAGCAGCGAGGGAGAAACTATAATCTGGTTTCGAGTTGTGAGTTACGAGTGCTTTGAAGAATTTAGTAGTGTATAAAAGGTAAATATTATCTTTGCAATGTAATTTATAAAGTCGGTTGCCTGGTATTCATAACTCGAAACGCTCAACTCGCTACTCAAAACTAAAATATGATCCAACTCCTTACGCCCCAGCACTGGAAAGACTACGAATTAATTGATTGCGGCAATTTTGAAAAGCTGGAACGTTTTGGCGATGTTGTAACCGTTAGGCCCGAGCCACAAGCTGTGTGGGCTAAAATTTTATCCGATAGTGAATGGACCCGCTTGCAAACCATCCGTTTCAGGGGCCGTTCGGCAACATCAGGCGATTGGGTGAAGAAGAACCCTAAAACCCCCGACCGCTGGCACATCGGTTATAAAAATGATGATGCGGCTATCCAGTTTCGTTTGGCATTAACATCTTTTAAACACGTTGGTATATTCCCCGAGCAGGCCGTAAACTGGGATTATATCTCAAGCCATGTTAAACAAATTAAGGCTAAAAGCCCTAAAGTGCTTAACCTGTTTGCTTATACCGGTGGTGCTTCATTAATTGCAAGGGCTGCAGGTGCTGATACTACACACGTAGATTCTATACGCCAGGTGGTAAGCTGGGCTAACGAAAACCAGGAATTATCGAGTCTCGAAAACATCCGCTGGGTGGTTGAAGATGCTTTGAAATTTGTGAAACGCGAATTAAAACGCGGTAAAAAATATAATGGTATCATCCTTGATCCACCAGCCTATGGCCACGGCCCTAACGGCGAAAAATGGAAACTGGAAGATCATATTAACGAAATGATGCACGATGTTGTGCAACTCTTAGACCCCGAAGAGCATTTCCTGATCCTGAATACTTACTCACTGGGTTTCTCGTCTGTTATTGTAGAAAATTTAATCCGCAGCGCTTTCCCTAAAGTGGAAAACCTGGAGTGCGGAGAGCTTTATTTACAGGCAACATCGGGCATTAAATTGCCTCTTGGTGTGTTCGGTAAATTCTATAAAACAAAAGAATAAAGGGATATTCCTAATATGAGTAATCTTTTACGAAATCAAATCAACTATTAAATAATTTTAACCATCTTGGTGCTGATTATCGAAACCTTAAGCAAGCATACTTTACAACAATATTTAAATGAAATTTAAAGCTTTTTTACTAACGGGGTCCATGGCTTTGGCATCCGTATTACTGTTTACCAACTGCAGTAATGGCAGCAAAACCACCGCAAAAACAACTACAACCAAAACAACCAGTAAAGACAGTACAGGTACTACAACAACTGCAACTGCGGATACTGATACCCTGTCTGTGGTAAAAACAACTTACCCGCCGCTTGATAAGGCTAAGTATGACTCGCTAATGAAGTACCTGGCCAATGGTGATACCACCGGCAAATGGCCAGTGAAAGGTGCACCATATCCATTAGATGGGGCAATCCTTCCATTCAAAAGGGTAGTGGCTTACTACGGTAACCTATATTCTAAAAAGATGGGTATTTTAGGCGAACTACCTCCCAATGAAATGCTTGCCAAACTAAAAGGCGAGGTTAAAGAATGGGAGAAAATAGATCCGAAAATCCCTGTACAACCGGCATTGCACTACATTGCAGTAGTTGCCAGCGGCGACCCGGGTAAAGATGGTAAGTACCGTCACCGTATGCCGTTTAAACAAATTGATAGCATTCTGGTACTGGCTAAAAAAGCACATGCTATTGTGTTTCTGGATGTGCAGGTGTCATTAAGCACTATACAGGCCGAGTTGCCACTTTTAGAAAAATACTTGATGATGCCGCAAGTACATTTCGGTATGGATCCAGAATTTTCGATGAAAGATGGCACCCATCCTGGAAAAAAAATCGGTACCTATGATGCCGCTGATGTAAACTATGTATCTGGTTACCTGGCTAACCTGGTTACCAAATACCACTTGCCTCCAAAAATCCTGATCGTTCACCGTTTTACTAAAAAAATGCTGACCAACTATCAGAACATCAAACTACGTAAAGAAATTCAAATGGTAATTGACATGGATGGCTGGGGCGAACCTGACTTAAAAACAGGCACCTACCGTTACTTTATCCACAATGAGCCGGTACAGTTTACAGGTTTCAAATTGTTCTACAAAAACGATATTAAGAAAGCGCCTCACCACATGCTAACACCAGCAGAAGTGATAAAAAACTATAAACCACACCCTATCTACATTCAATACCAATAGGGAGATGGTTCGTTGGGGTATTATAGGTACAGGCCGTATTTCGCACCGCTTTATGCAAGGGCTTGCTACAGTTAAAGGAGCAACATTTACAGGAGCGTGGAGCAGAAGGGCCGAGCCGGTAAACGAGTTTGTATCCAAATATGGAGGCAAAGCTTTTACCTCAGTTGATGAACTTTTAGCCGCATCAGATATTGATGCGGTTTATATTGCCACCCTGCCCGATAGCCACATGCACTACAGTATTGCTGCACTTAAAGCAGGCAAGCATGTACTTTGCGAAAAGCCATCGACTGTAAACTTACCCCAGCTGGAAGAAATACTGGCTGTTGCCAAGCAGCAAAACTTATTATTTGTGGAGGCTATGAAGCCTCCATTTTTTCCTTTATACCGCGCGCTTAAAAAACACCTGGAAACCGACCCAATTGGTCCGGTTGGTTATGTGCGTGCCGGTTCGTCGGTTGCCGGTTTAGAACCCGAGCATCCAAACTTTAGCCATGCCGGTATTGGTGGTGGTTTAATGGCCATTGCCCCTTACGAAGTTTTCTTAGCTGCCGATTGGCTAGGCCAAGCACTCGAAGTACAAACTATGGGGCACTTTGCCGATAAACAGGTGGATATGTTCAGCATGTTTCAAACTAAACATGAGGCTGGGTATGCGCAATTATATTGCGGTTTCGAACTGCATGGCAAAGGCGATGCCTTAATCTGCGGCACGCTCGGCAATATCACCATCCACAAAAACTGGTGGAACCCATCTAAAGCCACCATCGATTATTTAGACGGCCATGTGGTTGAACTGGACAAACCTTTCACCGCCGGAGGCCTCAATTACGAAACCGAACATTTTTGCCGGTTGATTGAAGACGGCCTAACAGAAAGCCCGGTAATTACGCATGACCTTTCGCGCGAAATGATCAGCATGCTGGATAAGGCAAGGGCACAGATTGGGTTGAAGTTTGAAGGAGAGTAAACGAATGCAGAGAGACGCAAAGTATTGTGCCTCTACGTGAAAAATATAATTGTAGAGACACAATACTTTGTGTCTCTTTTTGTTTGTAGCTTCCAGAGCGCTATCATGCTGAGGTTACTCGAAGCATAAGCGTCAGCTCTCTGCACCATACTTCGACCGAGCTCAGCATGATACCTCTTGCTTAATTAGCGTTGAAAAGCGTATATTGATTTGCAAATCATTACCCCAATGAAAATCAAATGCCTGGTACTCTTATCCACAATTTTATTTTATCAATTAAGCTTCGGTCAGCCGAATTCTAAAACCTCGGCTATCATCACGCAATTTAGCAATCAATTAAACACCGATTTGCAGAAAGATAACCTGCATGGTAGTATATCTGCTGCCATCGTACAAAATAATAAGATCATTTGGGCAGGTGCCTTTGGTTATTCGAAGTTTGAAAAAGACCTGCTTGCTGATACAGATAATATCTACCGCATAGGCTCTATCACTAAAACTTTTACCGCTACTTTATTAATGCTTTTGGTAGAAGAAGGCAAAATAAAACTGGATGAGCCGGTTGAAAAATATTTGCCAGAAGTGAAAAAATTGATCGGGTATGATCAAGTGCATCAAATTACCTTTCGGCAATTAGCTTCGCACACTTCCGGGTTAAATCGAGAACCAGATCTAAAAGGCGCTGATGTTGGGCCACTTAATGAGTGGGAAGAAAAAGTGCTGACCTGTATTACCAAAACATCTTTCCGCAGTAAACCAGCCGAACAGTATTGGTATAGCAATATCGGTTATGCAATATTAGGACTGGCACTCTCGCGGGCTACCGGTGTTCCTTATATGCAAATGGTGCAGCAGCGAATTTTTATGCCTTTGAAGATGAATAATACCTTCTTCAGCCTGCCAGACGATAAATTGCCCCACATGGCTGAAGGTAATTCAAATGGAGGCAATAAGAATAATATGGAACAACCCCGGCTTGAACTAAAAGGACGTGGTTACAAAGTACCAAACGGCGGCATTTATTCAACGCCGCGCGACCTGGCTAAGTTTGCAATGGCACTTGCCGGACAAACTAAATTACTAAGCACACAAAGCCGGGAACAAATGCAGGAAGTACCGGCTGGCGGTAAAGGATACGGCCTGGGTTTAGCTTTATATAAAAAAGAAGATTTAGACGAGATAGAGCATGATGGCTCGGTACCAGGCTATGTTGCCGAGATGGCTATTGATAAATCGAGCGGTTATGCAGTTATAATGATGCGTAATTATAATATTGGTGGTACTGAGCTCAACGCTACCGCAAATTCATTGTTGAAAGCTTTGAAGGGGGGTAATTAATTAAAAAGAGGCACAATATATTGTGCCTCTACAATTTATATTTTACGTAGAGACACAATACTTTGTGTCTCTTTTGCTCTTTTCTATTTAACCTTTATAACCACACTTGCACCCTGCAAGCCTTCACTCTCAGCAGTTAAATTAACAGCCCCGGCTTTTTCTTTAGCCTGGATAATAGCCAATGCCAAGCCATGAAATGCCTTACGATAACTGGCTTTAAATGGATCGTGACTAACAGGGTCGCCGTTATCAACGCTGGCGATGAAACCCTGACCGTTAATTTTAAAGTTTACCCGGTTTTCGGCATCGGGTACTATGTTGCCATCTTTGTCTAATATTTTAACAGTTACGAATGACATGTCTTTGCCATCGGCCTTAATACTGTTACGATCGGCAATCAGTTCAATTTTGGCAGGTTTGCCGGCGGTGTTAATGGTGCGGGTTAAAACTACTTTACCATTTAAGCGCGAAACTGCTTTCAATGTTCCGGCTTCAAACGGCACGCGCCACATTACGTGCAGGTCTTCGCCTTGTTTCTTTTTAATGCCTAATGATTTTCCGTTCAGAAATAGTTCAACCTCATCGGCATGATTATAATAGGCCCAGATATCTACTACTTTACCTGGTTTCCAGTTCCAATGCGGGAAAATGTGGAGCACCGGTTTATCAGTCCACTCGCTTTGGTACATATAGTAAACATCTTTCGGGAACCCTGCCAGATCTATAATGCCGAAGTACGAGCTGCGCGAAGGCCAGCTATAAGGGGTAGGTTCGCCCAGGTAATCGAAGCCGGTCCAGATGTACATGCCCGATAGGTAATCATGCTTTTTAATCAGTTTCCAGGTTTCCTCATGCAGCGATCCCCAAGGGGCCGAAACATTATCATAAGCAGAAACTACATTGCCATTACCGTCCGGATTGTCAAAAGGTTTATCCCATTTTACAGGCCACCTGCGGATACTGTCTGAAGGCATATCATAAAACCCACGTGTTTCCAACGCCGAAGTAGTCTCAGTGCCGATAAATTTCATACCCGGAAAATCCTCATGGAACTTTTCGTAAAGCTGGTGATGGTAATTATAACCAACCAAATCAATAGCACCCGATTTAACGATCTGGTTGTTTTTATTCGGCTGATCGTTAGCCGTAGTAATTGGTCGGCTTTGATCCAGACTGTGTACTATGCGTGCCAGTTCGGGCGCTATACGCAAGGCAGCAGTATCGGCCTGTTGCGGAATTTCGTTACCGATACTCCAGATGAAAACACTCGGGTGGTTACGATCGCGCAAAATCTGATCTTGCAGATCGCGTTTGTGCCATTGTTTAAAGTACAGGTGGTAATCGTAATCAACCTTGCCTTTTTCCCAGCAATCGAAAGCCTCGTCCATTACAATGAAACCCATTTTATCACACAGGTCTAAAAGCTCGGGTGCAGGCGGATTGTGTGAGGTGCGGATACCGTTACAGCCCATCTCTTTCAAAATCTGCAGCTGGCGTTCTAAAGCGCGGGTATTAACCGCGGACCCCAAGCTGCCCAGATCGTGGTGATCGCACACGCCTAAAATTTTAACGGGCTTGCCGTTCAGGATAAATCCTTTATCTGAATCAAATACAAATGAGCGGATACCCACATTAGTGGTATAGCTATCTAAAACAGTTTTCCCCTGCATAATCTTAGTAACTGCTTTATACAAATAAGGCTGATCGATTGACCAAAGTGTAGGGGCCTTAACAGTTAAGGTTTGATTTATTGTTGATATAGAATCAGATAAATTAAGATTGCTTTTGAGGTTACTTACTACCACTTTGCCCTGTGCATTGTAAATAGTAGTACTTACATTAATGCTTGATGTCGGCATTTTTAAGCGCACTTTAGTACTCACCAAAACATCAGCCGATTGTGCATTTACTTTCGGCGTGCTTACATAAGTACCCCATTGGTTAACCGCAATTTTATTGGTTTTAACCAGCCAAACATTACGGTAAATACCCGAACCCGAGTACCAGCGCGAGTTAGGCTGAACAGAGTTATCAACTTTAACCACAATTACGTTGCTGCCGCCAAATTTAAGATAGGGGGTAAGCTCATAACGGAAAGAGATATAACCGTTAGGCCTGAAACCTAAATGATGGCCATTAATCCATACGTCGCTTTTTTGGTAAACGCCATCGAAATCAATATAAATAACTTTGTTTTTATCAGTAGCCGGTATGGTGAATGTTTTGCGGTACCAGCCGAGGCCGCCCGGTAAAGCGCCGCCTTCCGGTTTGGCAGGGTTGTCTTTGCTGAAGGTACCTTCAATGCTCCAGTCGTGCGGCAAATCGAGTTGTCGCCAGCTTTTGTCGTTAAATGATGTGTTTTCTACGTTCTTATCATCGCCCAAATGGAAACGCCAGCCTTTATCAAAATCGAGGATTGTGCGGCCTGTTTGTGCTTTTAGTGCATAGAAAGGCATAAACAACATCGCAAAAAGCAATGCAGCGGCGACCGTAACGGTCTGTTTTTTAACTGGAAGCATTAGTATGTGGTTTAACTGTAAAGCAGACAGTAAATATAATATTATTTAAAATATATTATCAAAAATTAAATGAAGCATCGGCCTCCGGATTGTCCAGCTTTGTGCTTTTGCGCTCGCCGTTTACGGTAGTATGTATCATGTTAATCTGTTCGGGGTGGGCGGTATATAACAGATCATCGTGCACGGTAACCTGTTTTACTTTGCTGATGCCCTTTACTTCGAAATAGCTCCATGCACCATCTTCCTGTATCTCATAGCCAACAAAGTTGAGCGTAAGCGGTTTACCATCGGCTTTAATGCTGAGGTGTTTTTTTATGTACTCGGCAATCAGCTGGTTTAGCTGTGCTTTATCTTTAGGTTTTACGATGTCGATACCGGGGTGGGCTGTTTTATTCAGCTCGCGTTCCAGGTCATCGTAAAACATACGGCAGCTAATTTCTATCGACTGGTTTTTGGCGTTATGGTTGATCTCGGTAACGCTAACATAGAAGGGATGGAACAGCGCGAACCAGCAAATGCTTAAAATTTGTAACATCATTGTGTTAGTACATGGATTTTAGGCCAAAATACGCTATTATTATCCTTTTATTTTTACCCCGTGCAGGATTTTGGTTTATATTTCGAGTTAGGTTGGCAACATATATGTAATTGGGCGGGATATGACCATATTTTATTTGTAACTGTACTCTGCGGAACGTATTTATTGGCCGATTGGCGTAAAGTTTTAATTTTAGTTACGGCTTTTACCATCGGGCATTCCATAACATTGGCATTGAGCGTGTTAAATGTTATCCATATTAATAGTTCTTTGATCGAATTTCTGATTCCTGTTACTATTGTGTTCACCAGTTTGGTCAACATCTTAAAGCCCCTACGTAGCGAGGCCACCATGAAGCTGAATTATGTACTGGCTATGTTTTTTGGGCTGATACATGGTATGGGCTTCTCTAATTATTTAAAAAGTTTGCTGGGTACCAGCACTAATATAGTAGGGCAGTTATTTGCTTTTAACATCGGGCTCGAATTTGGGCAGGTGTTAATTGTACTTACGGCACTGCTTATATCTTTTTTGTGTATCAATTTTGCCAAAGTAAAACGCCGCGACTGGACAGTGTTCCTGTCGTCGGCTATCTTCGGCATTGCTTTTATCATGTGTATAGAACGTTTTCAATTAATAAAATTTAGATGAGAAAAATCTACGTTTCAGTTTTTGCTTTACTACTGGGTTCTACCGCTTTTGCGCAGAACGACAACAACCCAAAATCGAACCACGGCAACAAGTTTGAGCAGTTGGGCCAAATGCTGGCCGACCCGAACGAATACCGTTCGGCATCAGGCGCACCGGGACCAAAGTACTGGCAGCAGAAAGCCGATTACGACATTAGCGCTACGCTTGATGACGATAAACAGCGGTTGGATGGTGTTGAAACTATAACTTATTATAATAACTCGCCCGATCTACTGACTTATATGTGGATTCAGCTTGATGAGAACCAGCACAAAAAAGATGGTGAAAGCGCCAAGTTTGACGAGAGCAAAATGAAGGACAAAATGACCCTGCGCGAACTGCAAGGCATTATGGGCCATAACCTCGATCTGGGCGATCATATCGTTTCTATTAAAGACGAGGCCGGTAACCCGCTTACCTACATCATCAACGAAACCATGATGCGTGTGGAATTACCACAAACGCTTAAACCGGGCGCTAAATTTAAATTTAAAATTGCCTGGTGGTATAATATATCCGACCGTTTAACTATTGGCGGTCGCGGTGGTTACGAGTATTTCCCCGAGGATAAAAACTACCTGTACACCATGGCGCAGTGGTACCCGCGTATGGCGGTTTACAGCGATTTCCAGGGATGGCAAAACAAGCAATTTACAGGCCGCGGTGAGTTTGCTTTAACCTTTGGCGATTTTAAAGTGCACCTGAACGTACCTGCCGATCATTTTGTGGGTGGTACCGGTGTATGCTCTAACTACGCACAAACGCTTACTTCTGGTCAACTACACCGCTGGGAGCAGGCACAAACTGCCAAAGAGCCTGTTGAAATTGTAACCCTTGCCGAAGTTAAAAAGCAAATGCAAGGCCACGCCACTGCCCGCAAAACATGGGAGTTGCATGCCGAAAACGTGCGAGATTTTGCCTGGGTATCATCACGCCGTGTGGTGTGGGATGCTATGGCTACGCATATTGATGGTGGTAAAACTGTAATGGCGATGTCTATCTACGGCCCGGAAGCTTATCCGCTGTACCGTCGTTACTCTACCAAACTGGTTGCGCACACATTGAAAGTTTATTCTAAACATACCTTCCCTTATCCGTACCCGGCTGCAACCTCGGTAGAGGCATCAAACGGTATGGAGTACCCGATGATCTGTTTCAACAACGGCCGTGCTGATAAAGACGGTACTTACAGTGAAGCGGTTAAATACGCCATGACCGGGGTAATTATTCACGAGGTTGGTCATAACTTTTTCCCGATGATCGTTAACTCCGACGAGCGCCAGTGGACCTGGATGGACGAAGGTTTAAACACCTTCTGCCAGTTCTTGGCCGAGCAGGAGTGGGACAACAAATACCCATCGCAACGCGGCCCTGCTGCCAAGATTGTTGATTACATGAAGCTACCTGCCGATCAGCTGGAACCGATCATGACCAACTCTGAGAATATTGTTCGCTTCGGTCCTAACGCTTATGCAAAACCGGCTACGGCCTTAAATATTCTGCGCGAAACCGTAATGGGCCGCCAGCTATTTGATTATGCCTTTAAAACCTACGCACATCGCTGGGCATTTAAGCACCCAACTCCAACCGACTTTTTCCGCACGATGGAAGATGCTTCGGCTGTTGACCTGGATTGGTTCTGGAGAGGCTGGTTCTACGGAATAGACCCGGTTGATATTTCGTTAGACAGTGTTAAATATTATCGCTTAGATACTAAAAACCCTGAACTGGAAGGTGGCTACAATAAAGCAATGGCTAATAGGAATACGCAACACATCAGCGCGCAGCGTAATAAAGAAGAAGGCATTAAATTTGCTGTAGAGGGCGATACTTCCCTGCAAGATTTTTACGGTAAGTACGATAAATTTGCGGCAACCCCGTTAAGCAAAAAAAGCTACCAGACTTTATATGATGCTCTGAGCCCGGAAGAAAAGAAATTTTATGAAAACAAAAACTTCTTCTACGAGCTCGACCTCAGCAATAAAGGCGGTTGCGTAATGCCATTAATTATCGAGTGGACTTATGCTGACGGTACTAAAGAAGTTGAACGTATTTCGGCCTATATCTGGCGTAAAAACGAGAGAAACATCACCAAGGTATTTGCCAAAACCAAAGAAGTAAAGTCGATTAAAATAGATCCGTTTAAAGAAACGGCCGATATAGACGAGAACAATAACTCGTGGCCACGTGAATACACACCATCAAGGTTCGAACTGTTTAAAAGCCAGGCCGGCCCAAGAGGTGCATCATCAGGCACTAATCCGATGAAAGAATCATTGCAAAAATCAAACTAACAAGAAGCCCCGATGAAAATCGGGGCTTCTTGTTTTATCAAACTTTGTCATTCAGGGCGATAGCGAAGAATCTTCTGCATTTGATAAGTCGCCGTTATACCTGTATAGTGTTCTTGTCGCGTGAAGAAGATTCTTCGCTACCACTACCCATGACATGTTTATTAAGTGGCTGATTTTCAAACATGTCATTAAACCCTTAGAGGCCCCGGATTTTATAACTACCCATGACATGTTTATTAAGTGGCTGATTTTCAAACATGTCATTAAACCATTAGAGGCCCCGGATTTTATAACTCAGAATGACAAAATTGGAATTAAGTTACTGCACGCTTCTTGTTTTATGATATGTTTTGACTCCCTCTCCTTTGGGGAGGGTTGGGGAGAGGTTATATAATCCTTATCTTTGCATTATCAATTGATTGCTTTATGGATGCTGCTGCATTGAAATTATTACCCGGTCGTTATTGTAATTCGTTAACCGACTATTCGCGTTTTATTACCCGCGAGGTAACTATTGGCGATGTGCCGATGGGAGGGAATAACCCGATCCGCATCCAAAGCATGACCACTACCGACACCATGGACACCATAGGTACGGTAGAGCAATCAATCCGTATGATTGAAGCAGGCTGCGAGTACATCCGTATTACTGCCCCAAGTATCAAGGAAGCACAGAACCTGGCGAACATCAAAAACGAGCTCCGTGGACGTGGCTATACTGCCCCTTTGGTGGCTGACATTCACTTCACCCCAAATGCTGCCGAGGTAGCTGCCCGTATTGTTGAAAAGGTACGTGTAAACCCAGGCAACTATGCGGACAAAAAGAAATTTGATATTTTGGAATATACCTACTCACAATACCAAGGAGAGTTGGAGCGTATTAACTCTAAATTTACACCGCTGGTAAACATCTGTAAAGAGTATGGTACTGCTATGCGTATCGGTACTAACCATGGATCGTTAAGCGACCGTATCATGAGCCGTTACGGCGATACCCCGCAGGGGATGGTAGAGTCGGCTATGGAGTTTATCCGCATGTGCGAGGCATTGAATTATTATAATCTGTGCATCTCCATGAAATCGAGCAACCCGCAGGTAATGGTGCAAGCTTACCGCCTGCTGGTACAAACTATGGTTGCCGAAAACATGAATTACCCGCTGCACCTCGGCGTAACAGAAGCCGGTGATGGTGAGGATGGCCGTATTAAATCTGCCGTAGGTATAGGTACTTTACTGGAAGATGGCCTGGGCGATACCGTCCGCGTGTCGCTAACAGAAGAGCCAGAGGCAGAAGCGCCGGTTGCAATTGCGCTGGTTGAAAGATACTCTGCTCGCAGCAAAGCTGCGCAAGAAAATCAAGATTTAGGACAGTTACTGACAACCGATAACGGACAACCGACAACTCATTCGCCATACGAATACAAAAAACGCGAAACCTACGAAGCTAATGCCTTTATAGGTGGCCACATGGTACCTCGCGTAGTGGTTGATCTGTCTAAGGAAAACCTGAAAGACCCTGCTGTATTGAATGCTGCCGGTTACCTGTATTCGGCTATGCTGGATAAATACAATATGGCAGATCAGTCGGTTGATTTTGCTTACATGGGCGATCAGCTACCGTCGTTTAATTTCCCCGGCAACTTAAAGCAATTATATAACTACAGTACCTGGAAAACGCTGGCTAATAAAACCAATGCGCATCCGCTGTTTAGCTTGCAGGAATATGTTGATGCCGATGATCGTACATCAACCTTAAACCTGGTACGCATCACGAATGCCGATTTGGATACCGACCTTTTCGGACAAATTGAGTTAGATGAAAAATTAGTATTTGTGCTCGAAACCAACGAACTGCACGGAATGGCCGATCAACGCGCGTTCTTCTTCAAAATGGAAGAGTTTGGTTTGAATGTACCGGTAATAGTGAAACGCAGTTATGATTTTGAGCCGGGGAGACCGGAAGTCGGGAAATTCGGAGCTCCGCAAGACGGGAAATCCGACATCGAACATCCGACATCCGACATCCTTACAACTGAACTCCAACTCTACGCAGCCACCGACATAGGCGCATTACTGGTTGATGGTTTCGGCGATGGTATCTGGATTGATGCTCCGCAGTTGCCGACTAATATTATCACATCTACCGCTTTCGGGATTTTGCAGGCTACCCGCTCACGAATTTCGAAAACCGAATATATCTCGTGCCCAAGCTGCGGCCGTACGCTGTTTGACCTGCAGGAAACCACGCAGCTGATCCGTACCCGCACCAGTCATTTAAAAGGCTTAAAGATTGCTATTATGGGCTGCATCGTAAATGGCCCCGGCGAAATGGCCGATGCCGATTATGGTTATGTAGGTGCTGGCCCCGGTAAAATTACATTATACCGTGGTAAAGAAGTAGTGAAAAAGAATGTAAACACTGCTATTGCCGTTGACGAGCTGATCAATATTATTCAGGGCGATGGTAATTGGGTAGAGCCAGCTATTTAAGTAACCTATTTGTCTGATAAGCCAGGAGGAGGAAAACGCGGCTTCATATGATGTGCATTAGCTGTATCGACAGGAGGTAGTATAAGCGCTTTTCCAATAAATATATCTTGTTTCCGGGCTATGGGCTTCTGTTTTAAAATAACCTCTTTTGGCGTTTTTTCATCG
>CAHJXH010000009.1 GCA_903644075.1 Sphingobacteriaceae bacterium
AGTGTGGTATCAGCTGGGATCGAACCAGCGACACAAGGATTTTCAGTCCTTTGCTCTACCGACTGAGCTATGATACCATCGTCCGTTTCGGGAATGCAAATGTAGTGTCTTTTTCTATTTTATGAAATTTTTTTTTCAAATAGCGCCAAAACCCCTGTTTATCAGTCAGAAAAGTTTTTCAGAGTAATTATCGGGTAGGTTTATCGTTAGGGTAAGCGTTCATTGTCTTCCTAAAATCAATTAATATTTCCCCTTAAAATAAATTAAAGCGTCGCGCAGGCTATCTAAACGTTCAGCATCCATATTTTTAACCTGAATGCTTAGGTTTCTTGCCATGCTGTCGATGTCGCCTTTGGGGTCGTTATAAGTTTGCACAATAATATCATCGGCAATGGTTTTCAGTTGCAGGGTACCCGTAGTTGTAGTACCCAGGTAATCCATATCATTAAAACGGTGCAGGTGAAATGAATAATATTCCTGTTTACCATTAGCATAAGTTTTACGCAGGCGCACAAAGGCGTTGTCGGTTAAGCTCAGCTCCCACTTCTTCAATTTGGCGTCGCCATCGGCGTTGTATGATTGCGTGAGGCATTTGTTGCTCCAGGTAAGCCATTGCTGCTCATCCATGGCGTAGGTAAAGCATAAGCTTGCAGAGCCAAGTACGGCCACAGAAACTATCAAAAAATGCTTTTTTATTCTCATCGCACAAATTTCAACATGGCAACTATTTGACAACCCTAAGTTAATAAATTGATACCTTTGTGTATGCAATTTTCTGAAAATTCGAGAGTGTGGATCTACCAGGCCGACCGCAAGCTAACCGATGCCGAAACACAGCAGCTGCAACAGCAATTAAACAGCTTTACACAGAGCTGGACTGCCCACAACAATGCACTTAAAGCCGGCGCCGAAATTCGCTACAATCGCTTCATTGTGCTTGTAGTAGATGAAAGCCAGGCCGGAGCCAGTGGTTGCTCTATCGATAAATCAGTTAACTTTATGAAACAGGTAGAACAGCATTACAATATCAACCTGTTCGATCGTTTTAATTTGGCCTACCGCGATGCCGACGAAGTGCTTTCTGCACCACGCGCGCAGTTCGAAGAACTAATTAAACAAGGAACCATCAATCAGGATACCATTGTGTTTAATAACCTGGTACAAACACTTGCCGAACTTGATGCCAAATGGGAAGTACCATTTAAAAACAGCTGGCACCCGCAATTATTCCGCGACCTGATTACGGTATAAGTCTACATGTTTATCATCGATCTGAAATACATCGTTCCGCTCGAACAACTGGACGAGCACATGGCGGAACACGTTAAATACTTGAATAAGTATTACAAGGCCGATGTGTTTATTGTATCGGGCCGAAAAGTGCCGCGTACAGGCGGCATTATCCTTGCTCAGGCCGATTCTAAAGAGATATTGGAAAAGATCATTGCAGATGATCCTTTCTACAAGCACAAACTGGCAGAGTTTACGATAACAGAGTTCAATGCTTCACAAAGCCATCCGGATTTGAAAGAGTTGATTAGGTAGGTCTTGAACCGGAATTTAAGAATTAACAGAATGCTTAGTGTCTTGGTTCTTGATTCTATTTCTACTCCTCCCCTCCCGATTCCTGATTCTCGATTCCTGATTCCTTCTTCTTGTTTCTTGTCTCTTGTTTCTTGTCTCTCTCCCCATCTTTCAGCCGCCCTGCTTCTTTCAAAGCGTTGTGCAGCATCCATTCTATCTGGCCGTTAACGCTTCTAAACTCGTCTGCAGCCCATTTTTCAATAAGCTTCATCGTGTCTGCATCAATGCGTAAAGCGAACGACTTTTTCTCTGCCATTTGTTATTGATATAATGTGCCCGTATTTACAATAGGCTGCGTTTCTCGGTCGCCGCAAAGCACCACCATCAGGTTGCTCACCATGGCTGCCTTGCGTTCTTCATCGAGGTTAATTATTTCTTTTTCAGATAAAAGCTTCAGCGCACTTTCAACCATACCCACCGCACCTTCAACAATTTTATGCCTTGCAGCCACAACCGCCGAAGCTTGCTGACGGCGCAACATGGAGTGTGCAATTTCGGGAGCATAAGCCAGGTATCCAATCCGCGCTTCTACAACTTCAATACCGGCCATCTCTAAACGCTCCGTTATCTCTTTTTCGAGCGCATTGTTAATGTCATCAAAATTGGTGCTCAGTGTAATGGTGGCACGCTCGTCCTCAAAATGATCATAAGGGAAACTACCGGCTAATTTACGCACGGCCGAATCTGTTTGCACCTTTACAAACTGCTCGTAATTATTTACCTCGAAGGATGATTTAAAGGTATCCTTAATACGCCAAACCAAAATTACACTAATTAAAATAGGGTTCCCCAGTTTATCGTTCACCTTAATTTTTTCGCTCTCGAAATTGCGGGCTTTTAACGACAAGCTAATACGTTGAAACAAAGGATTTATCCAAAACAAACCATTTTGGTTAATAGTGCCCGTGTATTTACCAAACAATAACAAAACCTTGGCATTATTAGGGCTTACAATAATCAACCCCTTTAACTCAAAAATAACCAGCATTATACACAAGATAACACCTACTGGTTGTTCGTAGAATGAGAAATAAGCCACACCTGCCGCAGCAGCAATAGCAATGGCCACGGCAAAATAGCCACTATAAGGATATAAGGTTTTTTCGGTTTTCATATTATTCAAATTGATATTAAAATGATATCACAATTGTAGGCAGTAAAATATTAGAAAACAAGAGATTGAAAATATTTTTAATGAGCCAAGGATCGGGAATCAAGAGTCGAGACAAAACATATGCGTATAGTTATCCTGAACCAGGATTTTTTGCATTAAAGAATTACCAGAATGCTTAGCGTCTTGATTCCTGGCTCTTGATTCTTGATTCTCTTAAG
The DNA here is from genome assembly GCA_903644075.1 of Sphingobacteriaceae bacterium. GTDB lineage: Bacteria > Bacteroidota > Bacteroidia > Sphingobacteriales > Sphingobacteriaceae > Mucilaginibacter. Next base: position 2,917 of record CAHJXH010000009.1, read on the forward strand.
ATGGGCGTTCCCCTCCGGGTCAGGCTATCCGCTTATACTGCACAGGCATTAGCCACAGGCCGGTATCCGCTGTTATCCTTAACGCAAAAGCATTTATCAGATAATTGCTTAGTGTCTCGATTCCTAATTCTATACTTATTTCCTTAATTTTACCACATGAGCTGGGACGTAGTACTATTTAATTCGACAGAGCAAATTGAAGATCTGGAAACGCTTAACAAGCAAGCTTTAAAGCCGGCAGATTTCTGCAAAAAGCTGAAAGCCCATTTCCGCACTATTGAGGAAGAAAATGATTTTAGAGTAATTGAGCTCAACGACGGCAACATCGAATATGAGTATACCGCTGTTCCATCAAACAATCTACTGCTAAGCCTCGATGGCGAGCCCGCTTTTTTTGCACTGGTAGAGTTTGCCAAAAAGAATAGGTATCAGATCTATGATGCTAGTTTAGATAGCATGATCAACCTGGATAAGCCACACGTTAATGGGTATAAAGATTACCGGGCAGAAGTAAAAGAAGATTTGAAGAAGAATAAATAAAACCAGACCTCATATCGGTGTGTTTATAAGTTGATTAAACAAATCAGCTTAAACTTATAAACACACCAGATGAAACACATTTTCTTAATTGCAGCCTGCTTGCTTATATCTGGCACCAGCTGTTCTCAAAACCTACCTTTAATAGCTGCCAGCCCTATAAAGATTGAGAAAAAGGCGACTTATACAACTGGGCAACCGTACTACCAGGTAGATTTTAGTGCCGCCGCCTGCTTGTTTGAAATACGGGTAAATGATATTGTTATTTTTAAACTAAATGTAAACGGGCAAACTTCTACCAATTTGCCCATTAACCAGGCCATACTGCAAAGCGGCAAACAACAAATCACCGTAAAAATATTACCGCTTACTGGCAAACACACCCTCGACCCTAACGCAGAATTTAAATACAACATCAAGGTTTTTGATGCCGCTAAAGACATGAATTTTAAAGAGCAGCTGCCCGGCGGGCACACCTTCCCCCCGGTGGGCACTAAGCCACAGGCTATAATGACTTATAGCGAAACTTTTACCGCCAACGTACCTTACAGTATACCAACTTACGATAGTGGCACAGACCTGAAATCTGTTGGTGACTTAAATACCAAAATCAGGGATGCGTATCAGCAGGTTGCCAACCTTATTGCAAAAGGTGATTACGAAGGCTTTAAAAAACTCATAGCAAACCGCGAAAGCATAGCTATTACCACCTCATACCTAAGCCCAAAAGAATCGGCAGATAGAGTGAACGATTTGATTAAGGACTTTAAAAGCGGCTTTAAAATAGAACCCATACCTGCAAACGCTGTAGTAAGTTTTGAGGCGAACGGTAAAATAGCTTCGCTAAAAAGGCCCAGTGGCGATTCGGCCTTATACCTCAGCAACAAGAAAACCGGCGAAGAAGAATCTATTGACCTGTCATTCTTTATTCCGCAAGGCAAAAAGGAGCTGGAGATCAGATAAACCAAACTTATTGAACAAAGCCATTCCCACGATTCCGAAAATAAGCAATCTTACTTTCAAACATCTTCGCAATATTACCAGCACGCCATTTGGCTTCGTCGACTTTTTCACCGGTAAATAATTCGTCGATGGTTTGGGTAAACAAGGTTAGCCAGTGCTCAAAATGCTCGTGTCCTACCGGTAAGTTCATATGTGGTGGAAACGGGCGGCCATTATAGGTATGCTCTTCCAGCAATAAGGTTTGCCAAAACGAATACATTTTGTCGAGATGCTGCGGCCAGCGGTCCTGTATGCGCTCGTTAAATATCGGGCCCAGCAAATCATCACTTTTTATTTTGGTATAAAAAGTATCAACGAGGAGTTTAATATCGTTGAGGGTGAGGATTTGATTTGCGGGCATATTGCAAAGGTACGCCACGGCAGATAACGCGCAGTAATCCACATGTAAAGTTTGTCATATTGAGCGATAGCGAAATATCTTCTTCGCTCTGCCAATCGAACTTGCAAATTACAGAAGATTCTTCACTTCGTTCAGAATGACAAATTAAACTGGTTAAAATCGAACATCCGAAATCCGACATTTTTAAAAATCCAGCGGACCCAACCTTCTGATATTCTTCCTGATCAAATACTGATGATGCCTCAAATAATCGCTCGGGTTGGTGGGCGACCAATGCAGCGGGTTAGGGAATATCGACGCAATAGCTGCGGCCTGGTAAGTATTGAGCTGCGATGCATGCTTATGATAGTAGTTTTGCGAAGCAGCCTCTACGCCATAAATACCGTCGCCCATTTCAATTACGTTGAGGTAAACCTCCATAATGCGGCGTTTGCTCCAGAAAGTTTCTATCAGCAGGGTAAAATAGGCCTCAAACCCTTTACGGATATAAGAGCGGCCCGGCCATAGGAAAACGTTTTTGGCGGTTTGCTGAGAGATGGTGCTACCTCCCATTAGTTTATGGCTGTGCGCGTTTTTATCAATGGCACGTTCCATCGCTTTAAAATCGAACCCGAAGTGGTTCAAGAACTTCTGATCTTCGGCAGCAACTGCGGCGCGTTTCATCGGGTCGGCAATACTATCGAAGCTCACCCAGTGCTTATCAATCTTCCAATCCTTGCCATCGGCTTTACGCTCAAAGCCACGGGTAAACATAAGCCAGGTAACGGGAGGGTTTACCCAGCGGTATAACACTACCCAAAAAACTGTAATGGCTATAAAGGCAATCACAAATATTTTAAGAATACGCAGTATCAGTCTAAATATGCCTCGCATTGGGGAATTAGAAAAGGGGATAAAAAAATAAGGTGCCCAGTAAATATACTAAACACCTTATTTCAATGTATATGTTCAAATCCGATTCGCTCCATGGCAAACCGAAATCCGAAGAGCTAATTACTCAGCTACAACCTCGAAAGGAACTTTCACTTTCACTTCTTTGTGCAGGTTTAAGTTTGCGGTGTATTCACCAACAAATTTAGGGTCCTGATCAAAAGTGATACGGCGACGGTCAACTTCAAAGCCTTGTTTTTTCAATGCATCAGCAACTTGGATAGTGTTGATAGCACCGAAAATTTTACCGGTTTCACCAGCTTTAGCGCCGATAGTTAACTTAACGTTCTCTAATTTGGTAGCCAGTTCGTCAGCATCCTTGCGGATTTTGTCTTGTTTAAACTGAGCTTGTTTTAAGTTTTCAGCTAATACTTTACGAGCCGACACGGTAGCCAAAATAGCCACACCCTGCGGGATCAAAAAGTTACGGCCGTAACCTGGTTTTACTTTAACGATTTCGTCTTTCTCACCAAGGTTTTTAACATCCTGTTTTAAAATAATGTCCATTTCTTAAGCCTCCTGTGATTATTTCAACGAATCTGTTACGTAAGGTAATAAACCGATGTGGCGTGCGCGTTTAACCGCTTGAGCCACTTTACGCTGAAACTTTAATGAAGTACCAGTTAAACGGCGAGGTAATACTTTACCCTGATCGTTAACAAACTTCAAAAGGAAGTTAGCGTCTTTGTAATCGATGTATTTAATACCGTTCTTTTTGAAACGGCAATATTTTTTGCGGTTATCCTCCACTTTAGGAGCAGTAACATACTTAATTTGTTCTGTAGCCATTAGTTTGCTGCCTCCTCTGCTTTAGCTGATTTTTTGTTGAAAGCGCCGCTGCGTTTTTTGTCATTGTAAGCAATGGCATGTTTATCCAGGGCAATAGTTAAGAAACGCAATACGCGCTCATCACGTCTAAATTCAACTTCCAGTTTATTAATTAATTCACCCGGAGCCTTAAATTCAGTTAAGTGATAGTATCCAGTTGTTTTCTTTTGGATTGGATACGCTAATTTTCTCAAACCCCAATTATCCTCTTGGATAATTTCGGCTCCGTTATCTGTAAGAATTTTGCTGAATTTGGCAATTGCCTCTTTCGCAACTTCGTCTGATAACAACGGGGTTAGAACGATCACGGTTTCGTACTGTTGCATTATTATACTTTGATTTTTAATGTTTTACCCGCTCTTAACGGGGACGCAAATGTAGGAATAATATTTTATTTAGCAAAGTGTATTGTGAATTAGTGAGTGGTTAATGGGGTGAGTGGTTAAACAGTTATGAATGAGTGAGTATTGAGTTAGTGAGTTGAAAGTAATTTGAGGGAGATAATTGTCAATTAGCGAACTATCCAATTCCCTCCTCGGGGAGGGGTGCGGTTGATTGTATAATGGCAGTGAGGGGTCATTCTAACATAATCTACTAACTCACAATTCACTAATTCAAAACTATATTTAGTAAAACAATACCTCTGCTACTATCAAAGCCAGCCCCGTGTTCCGCTTATACGACATAGGCCTTAGCCACAGGGCCGGTATCCGCTACACCCGGGTTTAGGTAACTCAATGAGTGAATTTTGAATGAGGATGAGTTAATAATTAAACTACTTCCCACTATTCTATCATTCTCTCCTTCCATCATTCACTCATTTAAAATTCACTCATTCAAAACTCATTCCTAACTTCTTGGCACTAACATTGCATTACTCTACCAAATAATTAAAAACAACAATATGAGCCTATTAAAATATATTGCCATTGGCGCAGCAGTTGCGTACGGTATTAGTTATGTAGTTAAAAAAAACGAGGACAACGGTAAATCATTAATTGATGAATTGGCCGACAAAGCGCCCGATTTAGTAGACAAATTAAAAGATTACGCCAAGGATGCCCTTGAACAGATCACAGATAAAGCCAAAGAAGCTAAAGCAAGCTTCTAATCCCCCGGCCCCTAAAGGTGAGAAAGAATTTCGGATTTCGTCCCCAATAAATTTGGTGACGTATTTAATTTATAACAAGACAGGTTGTGGTAACTCACAACCTGTCTTGTTATACACGAAAGTTTATAACCGCTACAATAATGAAACACATCTTATTGCGCAGGTGGTGTATATGGCGGGCCGCTTAAAGGCAAAGTGATATAATATGGAGAAGTCATGTCGCCGATGTGGTTATAGTAAGGTATTGTAGGATATGATATATACCAAGCTAAATCAATCGAATATGTTCCCGATTTTACGTATCCGGTTCCATCATTTATTGGTGTGCCGCTTGCAATGAAATGTATATTATTTGCGTTGTCCTGCGAGAACATTGATGGTCTTAAAATTATCGCTTTCTGACCTGCACTTATATCTGCCTGGTCGAAAACTTTACCGCTAAATCTTCCATCTCCAGAAGCATATGCTATGTAAAAGTACAAAGGACCCGAACCGGTTGGTGTCCACTTAAGATCTACCTCAATTTGATACGATTGCTGAGCCGTACAAGTAAAATCCATTGTAGGCAATGCACCTACCGAGCCGTATGATCCAGATGAATAATTACATTAGGCTAACTTTTTTTACTTTAACAAGAGAATAATTAATAATTCTGCTGTAAAACCAAAAATACAAGGACACCTTAAAGAAATTGAGCTACCATATCACATAAATCTACTGAATCCCAACAGAAGTCATTATTAAAACTTTTATTTGCAACTAACCAAAACAAAAACTCAAGGTCGGCATAATATACTAAACAGTAAGCAATGGGCTTGCAGTTATCATAGCATTACCAATGTTATTTTAAGATGATTTAATAGTACTTAGATTATCTTATTGCTTCATTTCCTCCAACGTCCTATTTAATAACTTCAGCATAAAATCCAGGCGTTCTTTATCCAGTATTGTTTGCGCAGTTACTTTATCACCCAGTACGATTACCTGGTTAGTTTTCTCATTAAACTGTGGCCATTGTGGCAGGCCCTTAGCATTTGGGTTGCCGTTACGGGCAAAGTTAACCCAATAGTCAGAAATGGTTTTAGATAGTTGGCGATCAACCGGCTGCCATGGGCGATCCAGGAATTTCAGGTCATCCAGCGCATAGGCCACCTCTGCTGTGTGGAAGGATTTATATTTAATATACTCACCTTCGGCGGGTGGACGGCGGGTGAAATTGTAAACGTATACAGGCTTATCTTTTCGGCTGCTTTGCAGCTTGGCCCATTGGTAACCGGATAGTGCAAAAGTAACATCACGGTTTAGCTGCACCTGCGAATTCGCCGCTTCCTCATCCGTACCCGCTGGATAATATTTCAATACATCATTAGCACGCGCATCATAATCGGCACGGAGCTGTTTAATATAATCTTCTTTATTTTTAAGGTTAATCACAATGCCTTCATCGGCATTCCATCCCACAATCACCGACACCTTATTTTCCTTCTTTTCGGCAAAGATCTTGTACACCGGTTCGGGCAATATGTTGTAGATATCGGCAATTGGGCCAAATTGCCCTTTCACTTTTTCGAGCAATTGTTGTGATGATAATGCCCGCAAATCCTGCAGCGAAGTAACCTCCGCCCCTTTGGCTGCCACAACGCCTTGCGCTTCGGCGGTGTTGAGGTCTATCATTTTCTTGTTTTGGTTGCTGATCATCATCGACCCGCTTTCGGCAATAGCCTGCTGAAACAAGCCTTTTGCTTTCGGCGAAGCCACCAAACAATTCACACTCATAGACCCTGCCGACTGCCCCGCAATAGTCACATTATCCGGGTCGCCGCCAAAAGCTGCAATATTTTTTTTCACCCACTTCAAGGCTGCAATCTGGTCCATCAAACCATAATTGCCCGAGCTGTGTACCAGTGATTCCCTACTCAATTCCGGGTGTGCAAAAAAACCGAACACCCCTACCCTATAATTAAATGATACAAATACCACATCCTTGCGGGCCATAGCTTCACCGTCATAAATAGGCGCGCCTGCACCACCGCTGCCAAATCCACCACCGTAAATCCATACCAATACAGGCTTTTTATGCGTGCTTGCGGTTTTAGTCCATACGTTTAAATAAAGGCAATCCTCACTAATTGGCGCATCCGGAATCAGAAACTCATTAGTCCACACAAAAAACGGTTTTGGCGCTGGCTGCATAGGGCTTGGGCCAAAGGCATCGCACTTGCGTACACCTTCCCAATGTATGGCAGGCTGCGGCGCTTTCCACCTTAAATTACCAATTGGCGGCGCAGCGAACGGAATTCCCTTAAACGCCGTCACGTCGCCTGCCGAACTTTTAATGCCTGATACCAAGCCGTCTTCAGTTTTAACGGTCGGCGGCAAAGTCGAATCGTTATTTTGCTTAAAAGCAATAAAAACGCTTGCTAAAATAAGTGCGAAAAGCAGGGTAAAAAGTTTTTTCATTTGTGAGAGATTTTAATGGTAACTAAAGCTAATTAATAATGTTTGTATGAGAAGCATTATCGTTACCCTATGCCCATAAACGCAATATTAAGGGTTATGACTTTATCAATGTCAGTCCGCTCAATCGCCGCGGGGAGGGCTATTACTTTTTAGCCAAAAAGTAATCAAAAGGCTCATTTGCAAAAGGCTTTTTGCGCACAGAGCCATGCCGCACAGCGGGCAGAACACACAGGCCGGGATCTTTGTCCCACTTACGTTCGCGCAATCCAGCCCTTCTGCAAAACCTCCAATGCCTCTTCCAACGCACAGGCCACCATTGTCTGCCCGCTTTTGGCCGAAGCTGTTTGCCGACGTTAGAAACTTTGTCATTCTTAAATAAGGGATTCCAACAACTAACGGGATGACAATCTTGTCGCCATGTTATTCGAGCTGCACAGCTACGAGATTGCCACGCTATCGCTCAGCAATGACAAATTTTATAATTGCCGAATCCATCACTGAATCAACATAACCTTTCCTCATGCAGCATTGGCAATGTTGCGGCAACCACAGGCCCTGCCTAACCACTGCAAGCTCATAGCAACAGGGCCCGGCTGCGACTTTTCTTTTTGGTTCATTTTTCTTTTGAGAGAAAACGGCGTAGCCCTCTTGAGCACCTTAAAAAGCAAACATAAGCGAAAAACTAAAAGAACATCCACTGACGATTCATACAGTACACCTATTCCTAATGAAAAATGGATTGTACGTTATATAAGTTAGTGCTAATCGGTCTGAGATTGCTTCGCTATCGCTCGCAATGACGTGCTCTGTGAAAGAAAGTCTTGTTTCTTGCCTCTCTCCCTTACCCCCATTTACTAATAAATCCGTTAAAAGCATCCTTATACTGCTCACCAACGCTAATGTTGATATCGCCAATTTGCAGGGTATTGCGGGTAACAGAGTTAATTTGATCGAGAGATACGATGAACGAGCGGTGCACACGCATAAAGCGACGGGGCGATAGTTTCTCTTCGAGTGCTTTTAAGCTGGTGAGCGAGAGCAATGGCTTGGGTGCGCTTTTAAGCCAGATCTTTACGTAATCTTTCAGGCCTTCGATGTATAGGATATCGTTCAGCGCTACGCGGACTAACTGGTACTCTACCTTAATAAAAAGATACTCTTCTTCTTGTTTGGGTTCTTCGGCAGGTTTGCTGGTCAGTTCTTTATACTTGAGGGCTTTTTGGGCTGCACGGAGAAATTCTTCGTAATTAAAGGGTTTCAGCAGGTAATCCAATGCATCAACCTTGTAACCATCTAATGCAAATTGATTGTAGGCCGTGGTAAAGATAATGCGGGGTTTATTAACGCGGTTGTTCAGTACCCTAGCCAGCTCAATACCGTTAAGGTTGGGCATCTGGATGTCGAGGAATAACAGGTCTATATCTTCGTCATTCAAAACCTTTAAGGCTTCTACCGCGCTCGAGAGGCGGCCTTTAAGCTGCAGAAAAGGAGTTTGCTCAATAAATGAACATACCAGGCCCAATGCCAAAGGCTCGTCATCAACGGCTATACATTTTAATATCATGCGAGGTTGAGCGTTAGTTTAACATTATATTGATTGTCGGCAGTGCGTTCTATACTTAGCGTATGTTGATTAGGATATATCAGATCCAACCGGCGGCGGGTATTATTGAGGCCAATACCGCTATCGCCTTCTACCTGTATTTGTGGGTCGTTGAAAACAGTGTTGCTTACATTCATGCTTAGCTGGCTATCTTCTTGCGTTATCACAATCGTAATATTACTGGGGTCGGTTGAGCTGATGCCGTGCTTAAATGCATTTTCAACAAAAGGCAAAAAAAGCATTGGGGCAATTTGCTCATCATTTAAGTTTTCGGGATAAGTAAACCGCAGGGTTACCCTATCTGTCAAACGCAGTTTCATCAGTTCGATATAATCTTTGATGAAGCCAATCTCTTTGTTCAGAAAGGTGGTATCCTGCTGCGTTTCGTACAATAGGTAACGCATCATACGCGAGAGTTTATGAATGGCCTCGCGCGACGCCTCTACATCAACTACGGTAAGGGCATAAATATTATTAAGCGTATTGAAAAAGAAATGGGGATTGATCTGCGCTTTGAGGAAAGATAGTTCAGAGGTGGTTTTTTCCTGCTCTAACTCCTGCCTAAGCCTTTGGTCGGTCTGCCATTTCTGGATAGCGGTAACACTGGTGCTAATGCCCAAAACCAATGAAGTCATAGTGAGCATTAGTACAGAAAAATCGCGGTTGTGGCCATGCTCTCCGGGCCGGGGTGGGCCGCGATGGTGAAATGCCTTATCCATCAGCTGTGGTATGTGCAGCCAGGGATCAACCAAACTGCTAATAAATATCACAGTACCCACCATTAAAATTAACAATATAAAGAATTTGCGGACATGGTTTTGCAGCAAAAAACGGGGTACAAATACATAGGCATTAACATAGTACGATATAATAAGCAGCACCAGTACAATGGCCTGTTTTATCCATAACTGGATAGGTATGGCAATATTCCATGACAGGGGCTGGTATATAAACAGCACCACCGCTATAACCGTCCATATTAAGATATGGATAAGCACCAGCACCGAGATGGACTTCCTGAATTTATGGGTCGATGGTTCTGACATGGACAAAAGTTAACAAATACTTAATCAATATTAGCCTTAATGGTTGTCACCTGCAATTAAAATCTATCAAATTGAGCCAAACGCCGACGAAGGGCTGAAATCGCTCGTTTAACACTCCGTCAAACAACTATCACCTATCAAACAGGCGTTTATAGAGTAAAATAGAGTTCCGGTCTACGTTCACAAGCTTATCGTCTATCCCCTTTTTTAGTATGGAATGCAAGCCATTGTTTTGCAGCATTAATTAAACTAAAATGAAGATACGATATGCTTTACTCATTATTATGCTGCTTGCCGGAATCGGCACCAAAGCCCAAACAGCAAGGCCGGTAAGCGGGATTGTTAAAGATTCGACAGGCTTAAGCGTTATTGGCGCCACCATTAAACTGAAAAACGGCAAGGATAGCATCAGTACGGCTACCGATGCCAACGGCGCTTTCAGCTTTAATAATATCCAGGGCAACACGTTCGACCTTACATTAACTTCTATCGGCTTTCAGCCTTTAAAACGACACATGATTATCCCTGCCGATGTAAAATCGGTTAGTCTGGGTACAATTGTGATGAAGTTCGAATCGCACATGCTGAACGGCGTAACCATTACCGATATTAACCCGGTCAAATTGAAAGAGGATACTATTGAATTTAAAGCCGATGCCTACAAAGTTCGCGACAATGCCCCGGTTGAAGATGTACTGAAAAAGCTCCCCGGTGTTGATGTGGATAAAGACGGCAACGTTACAGCCCAGGGCAAAAGCGTAACCAAAGTACGTGTAAACGGTAAAGACTTCTTTGGCGGCGATTTAAAAACAGCTACCAAGAATTTACCTGCCGATGTGGTAGAAAACATTCAGATTATTGATGATTACGGCGACCAGGCCAACATTACAGGCCTTAAAACCGGCGAACCAGAGAAAGTACTGAACATTACTATTAAACCAAGCAAAAACTATGGCTATTTTGGCCAGGCTTCGGTTGGCGATGGTGCAGATGCTATCCCGCAGGAAAAGGATAACCGTTATGTGGCATCGGCAACGGCATTCAGCTTTAGCGGCGACAGGCAATTGGCTTTCTTAGGCAACTTAAACAATACCAATACTAACCTGTTTAGCTTCGGCGGCGGTGGTCCGCGTGGTAGCGGCCCCGGAGGGCCTCCCGGTGGTGGTAGCTCATCTAATACTAATGGTATTACTACTGCGCGTTCTATCGGTTTAAACTACCGCGACTCGTGGGGTAAGCACATCACCGCTTATGGCAGCTACAGTTTTTCTGATAATACCACCAATACTATCAGTTCAACTATTCAGAATAATACCTCACTCACTAATCCTATTGTTAATAATGTGGCAAGTAACCAAACCGATGAGAAGATTAACCATCGCTTTAATTTCAACATCGAATACAAGCCAGATACGGTTAACTATTTAAAGTTTGTGCCCAGCATTTCTTATGCGGGTGTAAATACAACTCAATCGGCATCGAGCTTATTTATGCAGAGTGGACAGACCGTATCTGATTACAATCTGCTCTCGACCCTTAATTCATCGGCACCAAACTATGGCGCTAACTTATTATATAACCACAGGTTTGGCCGTAAAGGGCGAAACTTCAGTATCAATGTAAGTGCAGGGTCAGCTAAGTTAGATCAGACACAGAACCCGGTTTATAGCTACTTGGTTGGTGTAGCTAATGCTCCTGTAAACCAGTTGATCAATACCAATGTACGTACCGATACCGTGGGTACTTCATTATCGTACATGGAACCGATAAGCAAACACGGTTATCTGGAACTGAACTATGCTTATCACTACGCATACACCACATCTGATAAAGAGACTGACACTTTAACCACGCTCAACACCCGTAACAACTACGCGCTGTTAAGTAATGATTATAACTTCACCTTTATCACCAATCGTTTTGGGTTAAACTATCGCTTCATCCAAAAGAAATACAATTACACTTTAGGTATTGCTGCACAGCCTTCCATATTAAATGGTAACTCATTAACCACCGGGACACAAACACACGTTACCACCTTTAATATTGCACCTACGGCGAGGTTTATTTATAACTTTTCGCGCAGCCAAAGCTTGAGCTTAAACTATAACGGCGCGAGTAACCAGCCTACGTATAACGAACTGCAGCCCGTGGTCGATTTCTCGAATGCATCATATCCGGTGCAGGGTAATGCCAACCTGAAGCCTGAGTTTAACAACAACTTCTCGTTAAAGTACAATCAGTTCAACTTTGCAACGGGCAACATCTTGTTCACCAATTTATCGTTCACGCAAACGGATAATAAGATTGTAGCCAACACCATCAGTTATCCTAAGGTTTATACGCCTAACCCCAAACTGGCCGGTACTATTTTAACTAACTATTTAAATGCCGATGGTTATTACGGAGGTAACGCCAACTACGTTTTTGCCAAACCCTGGGAAAAACGCAAGTATACGCTGATGTTTAACGGTAACATTGCTTACAATAACAACATCTCGTACATCAGCAATGTGGCCGATGATACCTACGCCATGACCACTGAAAAAAACATTGCCAAAAACTTAGTACTAACCCAGGGAACTAAATTTAGAGTGGATATTACAGATGTAATTGATGCCGAAGCAAGCGCCAGCTATAGCGTTAACCATACCACAAACTCTATCACCACGGCAAATGTGAATAACAACTTCCAGACGATAAACCTGGGTATAAATGGCAAAAACTATTTATTTAAAGACTATACCCTGAGCTACGATTACAGCAAAGTAATTTACAAAGGTTACACAGGATCAACCAACCCCAATATTTTAAATGTGTATGCCGAAAGACGTTTCCTGAAAAACAACGCAGCCACCATTCGTTTATCAGCCTTCGATTTGTTTAATCAGAACACAGGGTATACCTCAACCAGTTCGGGCAGTTATGTTACCCAAACCCAAGCTAATCGTTTGGGCCGGTACTACCTGTTGAGCTTTACACTGAAACTGCAAAAATTTGCAGGCAAACGCCCAAGCCCCGGTGACGGCCCGCCGGGCGGCGGACCAGGTGGCGGTCGTTTCCCTGGCGGTGGCCCGGGCGGCCCTCCTCCGGGTGGGGAATAATTAATAAACGGATGGAGATAGGTGTTAGAACCCTTATCCTCCATTCGTCGATACATAGCGCTTATTCGCCGACACATGTTGAGACATATATGTGCCGGCCTTTATCTTTAACCACAATTATTGATTATGGCAACTGCATTAATAAAGCTAACTTACAAACACGTTATAGATGCTAACGCTGAAAAAGATTTTGAGCGTAATATTTTTCATGCCACGTACCAGGAGTTCAGGATAAAATCGCAGGCTTATAACCTCGATGGCGAACTAAAAACTTTCACCCAAATGAAAGCTAAAGATAACCGCGCCAACTCCATGCATTATAAAATGAGCTTCGCGGCCCTGCATTTTTTAATACCACTGAATAACAAAATCCCATTCTTAGAAGATGTAATGGGCAGCCAGCTCAATTACGAGCAGCCGGTTTTCGAACTGATAGAATCTGACATTACACAAATTAAAGCCCATCAGATCAGCATCAAATTTATCACCGGGACGTTGATGCTGCACCAGGTAATCGGCAATAATATGATACTATCATTAGAAGATCTGCTGCAAGACGACCGCGATTTCATAGACACCTTTACCCTGCCTATGCAACCCGGCCTTGCCATTACTAGCTACCGTGAAATAGAAAGACAAAGTGCTCCGCCTATCATGAACACTTCGTTTAAAAATAACTAAGGAGAGCTTTACATATCTCCTGTCAAATACCCCATCTAAATAACTATGTAAATGCCGTTCCGAAAGAAGCTGCCGCAAGGTGGCTTTTTTTGTGTGCGGGTGCCCGTTGCCGGTTTTCAGGTGCCGGGGGGCCAGTCATGTCCTTTTGTCATTCCGAATGTTAACTAAAAACCGACCATAAGGAGCTCATTAATACAATAAAACAAACATCTCATTAATGATCTTCTTCGATAAGCTAATTCGATTGTCCTGTTGAAGAAGATTCTTCACTCCATTTAGAATGACAAAAATTATTAAACCTTGCTTCCTCCCGGCAACCGACCCTGGCATCCAATTCCAAACAATTACAGCAAATCCGTATAAAATATTATCAAAATGTAACTTTTACACGCTAAATGTTACAAAGTTGCTATACAGATATGAATAATATTGCTTTAATATCGGTTATATTTGACCCGAGATGACTATTAAACAACAATCAGCTAAAATATTAGTGGCATCCCTGCTGCTGATGACCTTTATAATGGGTCAGCTTATTGTTATTGTGCACAGTCACAAGCAAACTTACGCCAGTCACCAAAGCCAGTCTAAGAAAAGCGATACTGATGAAAAGTGTAAAACCTGTGCACAAAATAGCCATGCACAATTGTTCTACCAGCAACAGCAGGATCTTTTTACACTCACTATTGTTAATGTAAAGGGCTATCAGTCTCCGCAGAATAACTACCATAGTATTAAACTGCACCAGTCCTGTAACAAGGGCCCTCCGTTGGGTTAATAAACTTTAAGCAGGTTACCCCTACTGCATATTCAGCTTATTAATTGTATAAAAGATTCTCCGATGACTATAAAATACTTATTCAGCGCCATGCTGATGTTTCTGATCCCTGTTTACCTTTTCGCCAACGGCAATGTTACCGGTAAGGTTACCGATGCCAAAACTCACGAAACCGTACCAGGTGCTACCATAACTATTCCGCAACTGCGCATTACTACTATTACCGATGGCCAGGGGCAATTCACTATCAAATCGTTACCTAATAAGGGCAAATATTTAGTACAGGTACAATCATTAGGCTACAAGCCGATGGTTAAAACTGTCGATTTTTCGGTACCAGGATCTCTTGATTTCTCGTTAGAATCGAGCAATATCGAAACCCACGAGGTTATCATCACCGGCACGCCGATCACTTCAAATAATAAATACAACAGCACTTCAGCTGCTGTGGTATCGCGTGAGGACCTATTAGCGCCGTCTTCGAACTTAATCGATGGACTATCACGCTCGGTACCGGGCGTAAGCCAGATCACCACCGGGCCGGGGATCTCTAAACCTATTATCCGTGGTTTAGGCTATAACCGTGTGGTTACGCTGATGGACGGTGTAAAGCAAGAAGGCCAGCAATGGGGCGATGAGCACGGTGTAGAAATTGACCAAAACCAAGCCGACCGGGTAGAAGTACTTCGCGGCGCGGCATCACTAATGTATGGATCAGACGCTATCGGGGGAGTTATTAACGTGTTGGAGCCATTGGCACCATCATCAGGTACTATCAAAGGCGAAGTATTATCCAGCTACTCTACCAACAACGGTTTAAGCAACAGTTCGGTAATGTTAACCGGTAATGAGAATGGTTTTGTTTGGCGCGGCCGTGGTTCGTACCAAAACGCTTATTCGTTTAATACCCCTGCTGGTTACTATATCAACAGTGGTTATAACAACACCAGCTTTAGCGGTATGCTGGGGCTGAATAAAGGTTGGGGATACTCGCATTTAAACTTCTCTTATTTTAAGGATAATATCGGTTTCTACGATTCTGAACCGGGCGACCCGTTGTATACTAATGATGGCAAAAGCCGTACGCTCGATTTCCCACGTCAGGATATTCGCCAGTATAAGATCGCTTTAAATAATAACTTTTTAATTGGCACAGGTTCATTGAAACTGGATCTGGGTTACCAGAAAAACCAACGCCGTGAGCTGGATGATCCAATCCCATCGCTGTTCTTCGACCTGAACACTTACTCTATCGATGCCAAGTATTACCTGCCCGAAAGCAATGGATGGCAGCCTATTTTTGGCGTTGCCGCAAGCGATGCCCACAGTGTAAACAAAGGCACCGAGTTTCTAATCCCGGCTTACGACCAGACTACTGCCGGCGCATTTGGCTACATCAAAAAAACCTGGGGCACCAATACCTTTAACTTTGGGTTAAGGTACGATTATGTGAACAATGATGGCAAGCAGCTATTTATTGATGGTGCACAAAAATTTACCGGTTTTAAAAACAACTTTAATAACGTGAGCGGCGCTACAGGCTATACCCACGTATTTAATGATCTGTTAAGCTTTAAAGCCAACGCGGGTACTGCTTTCCGCGCACCTAACCCGGCCGAGCTGGGTTCGAACGGTGTTCACGAAGGTACATCACGTTACGAAATTGGTAACCCTGATCTGAAACCTGAGCGTAGCTACCAGGCTGATGCAGCTTTAGAATTCGGCAAAAATGTAATTACCGGTAGCTTCGGCATTTACGAGAATTACATTCATAACTATATCTACGCATCATCAACCAAGGGCGACCAGATCACCATTAACAATGATGCCGGTGCCCTACAAACCTTTGATGTTTATCGTTATGGCCAGGTTAATGCCAACCTATACGGTGTAGAAGGTAACCTGAACATCCACCCTACATCATACCTACACCTGGATAACACATTCAGCTATACCCATGCGCAGAACGAGTCGTTCGACAGGCCATTGCCTTTGATCCCGGCCGGTGTAATTCATAACACCTTACGTTTTCAGCCTAAAGTAAAAGGTCTGAAAGATTTCTACGTATCAGCCGGTTTGGATAACTACTTTAAACAAAGCCGCATTGATGCCACGTTTGAAACGCCTACCAACTCATACACCTTAATCAACGCAAGCATTGGCACCACGCTAAAATTAGGCGCACAGCCATTGAAACTGTATGTAACAGGTTCTAACCTTACCAACAAGAAATACTACGATGCCCTGAGCCGTTTACGGCCGGGCCGACTATCGCAGGAAGATCCTACTTATGGGGTTTACAATCCGGGGCGTAATATCACCTTCGGGGTTTATTTGCCGTTTAATATTAAGTAGCATCTTATCAATATAAAACACACCCAAAGGGAACCAGTTAATGGTTCCCTTTTTTGTTTAATGCCTCTGCAACAATTAAATAAAATATCGGGATACGCAGTCTGTGCACTTAACTTTTACGTAAGTAATGTTCCAATAATGTCAAGTATGTTGCGTTTGGGTGATACAAATAATAAGTTTCAACACCAATCGATGCATTCTCCGAAAAAATGTATATTTTGAGGACCGTTTATGAGTTTAAAAAATAAGGTAATTGTAATTTTAGCTAACACACGTTTTGATAGTGCCATACGGGCTACGTCATTATTTGTGGCACGTAACCTGGCTAAAAACAACAAAGTATACTTTATTGATTACCCCTTTACCCTTAAGGATTATTTTACCCACAGAAGTTCGATTGAATTAAAGGTTCGCAAACCTAAGTTCTCGCTCTTTTCTGACGGTGTACTGGATACAGATATTGATAACTTTAAAGTGATCATCGCCCCGCCGGTAATGCCTATCAACTTTTTGCCCGAAGGGCCAATCTTCAGAACTGCATTGATAGCTAATGAAGCTATCATCAGTAAAAGGATAAAAAAGGTATTAAAAAATGCAGGCGTTAAAGAGTTTATCCTCATTAACTCTTTTAACTTCCATTACCCTAATATTGCCAAGCTAACTAAGCCTATTTTGTCTGTTTACCAGTGTGTTGACCCTATGATTGTGCCTTATGATATGAAGCATGGCATTATCTCTGAAAACAATCTGGTTAAAGAAAGCGACCTGGTAATATGCACCAGCAAAGCCCTTTATAACGAAAAGAAAACCCAGAACCCCAACACCTATTTTGTACCCAACGCCGCGGACATTGAGCATTGCAGCAAGGCTTTAAATACAGGATTGCCGGTGCATGCCAAACTTAAAGATTTGCCTAAGCCCATCATTGGTTACCTGGGCACATTGGAGCGCCGCATGGATTATCCCCTGATACTGGAAGTTGTAAAGGCCAATCCCGAAAAAACGTTTGTATTGGCCGGCCCGGTTTGGGACAACCACGTACCACCCGAGCTATTCAAGATATCCAACGTACATATTATAGGCCCCATCCCCTACGATGAGGTGCCGCAATTGGTTAAAGGTTTCGACGTAGCCATTATTCCTTTTAAAAAGGATGAAGTAAGCGCCACCATTTTCCCGCTTAAATTGTTCGAATATTTATGCGCCGGAAAACCTGTTGTAGTTACAGATTTCAACCCCGATTTAAAAGACTATACTGCTGATACCATTACCTACGCCGGCACCCCTGCCCTGTTTACTGCGGCCTTAAATGATGCCATTGCCACTAACAGCTCCGAGAAATTAGCCGCCCGCACAGCTATTGCCAAATTAAACACATGGGAAAAACGGAGCGAGGATATTGGCGAGATAATTTCTAAGCACCTTTCTTAATGTGCAGATGAGTCAGATGTGCGGGTGTGCAGATGATTTGATTTGCGAAATGCCCAAATGATAAAATTCTGTCAATTCTTAAATCCTATATTCCGGTTCAGATATTCGCGAAGTTAATTCATCTGCACATTTGCATATCCGCACATTTGCACATCTAACTCATCTACACATCTAACATTCCATACCACTCAAACTTCTTAGTCATTACCCCTTTGGGATGTTCGCGGCCTATGCGGAAGCCCATCCAGTTTTTTGGGGCAATAACACGATTCGGTTTTTCGCAAAGGTAGGTAGCCCACCAGGCAAAGGTACTGTTGGAGATAATGGCGATGTCGGCATTCATCAATACCTGGAAATCGGTGATCTCATCGTTGTGTGAGAAGATATAGTTGGGCTTCGCAGGAAAGTTCTCCTTCACAAAGTCCATATCATCACTGCAGAAAATAATCTTGTATTCGTCCTGGTTTTCAATGGCTGCCAGGCGTTGTTTAAAGTATTCTATCGGGAGTGAAATATCGCGTTTACCATAGTTGAGGTAATCGGTACGGCGAATGTGCATCACAATGGTTTTCTCCTTGCGGAAAATTTCGCCATACTGTTTCTCGAAATGGTCTACGTATTTCTGTTTGACCTTAATCTTAATTGGATTGGGCGTATTGTTGAGGTAGAAATCGGTCTGGTGGAAACCATGGTATAAGGTGCGATCTGCAACCTTTAGCGGCTTAGGCACTTCGATATTCTGGATGTAGATCTCCTTAAACTTACCGAACTTATACAACACCTTTCCCAGTGCGGCATAAGCCTTGGTACCCATAGAATTATAAGGACCTAAATCAAAATACTTATAGATAGAGGAATGCCGCGGATTAGGTATAAAGATCCATTTACCTTTATTAGCCGCCTTTACGTACTGGTAAAAGTGAAATTGAAATAATTGGTTTCCCAATCGCCCGCAGTAAGTTACCCCCGTCATGCTTTAACAAAAATTGGTTTAAGGTATTTATTATACATCTCCGGGTAAAAGCCAAAGGCATATACCCATGTATTCTTTAGGTTAATGTTCAGTTCGCGTTTCAGCAAAATTTGTGCAATTACAAAGCCAAGTACGTTTGATGCCAGTGTAGCCCAGGCCGCGCCCATTACACCATATCTTTTAATCAACAGGTAGTTTAAGATGGCGTTGCTGGTACCCGTTATCAGCACGATATAAAAAGTGAGTTTCGGTTTCCCCATGCTATCCAGTACGGTACCAAACTGGCGGCCATAAGGGATTAACAGGCAATATAAAACCGTAACCCTCAACACCGGGATAGTATCCGCATAGGTTTGCCCGGCAATAATTTCAACAATGTACCCCGCGAAGAAAAACAGCACAATTAACCCCGGTAACAGGATTGCCAGCACTGCCCCTACCGATTTCTCGTACAGATATTTTACAGCCTCTTTGCCATCTTTCTCCATCCGACTGGCGCTTTGAGGGAATACGATTGTAGCGATTGAGCTTGTAGGGATCTCCACCAGATTGGTGATTCGCACGGCCACGTTATAAGCCCCGGCAGAAGCTGCGGAAATAATCCCGCCCAGCATCATCTGGTCGATAGTATTAGAAAGCATAGCGCTGATGGTAGTACCGAAAGCATACTTGCCGTAATGGAACAACTTAAGCATCCATTCCTTTTGCCAGGCCCAGGCCATTTGGAACCGATCGCGCACAAATATGTAAGATATTATGGCACTGAAAAACGTGCTGGCAACCTGCACATAAACCAAGTTGATCAGCGTAATTTTAGTGAAGCCTAACCAAGCCGAAAGGATGTACAGGAACAAGCCGCCTTGCCTGATCAACGTGCTGACAAAGATGCCCTGAAATTTAAAGCCCGATTGTTCTACCGATTGAAACTGCGTTAGCAAGCCCGAGAATATAAATACAAGGCTGTATAGCATCAGCATGGGTACCAGCTCGGGCAGTTTCCATAAATGCGATAAAAAGGCAGCCAGGCTGTAGTTGACGATAATAAACAGAATGGTTAATGCCCCGCTGATGGTAACCGATGCAGAAATGATCTTGGGCCGTTCTTCGGCGCTTGCACCGGAGAGGTATTTGATGAGCGCACTTTGCACCAGCCCGTTGCGGATAAACTCTAGAATGGTAGTGGTCGCGGTAAACAAAGTCCAGGCGCCAAACTCATATTTGGTAAGCAGGCGTACCAGCATATAAAAGCTGCCGAAGCCCAGCAACACACCCGACATACTTTGCAAAACCGTTAATATAGCCGATTTGATCCAGTACAGATCTTTCTTTTTCGCCTCCATTTAAACCGGCTTAACCATATAGTGTTGCTGTATATACTGCTTTACCTCATCGTCGGTTTTGGCATGTAGTATTTTAGCCCCCGATAGTTTAGGGAACAACGTATTGAAGCAATTGAAGTGATGCTCTGGCCCTTTTTTAGAGATCACGAGGTTTACGCCTTCAAAATAACTGGCCAGCGCCGCCGTACCACCATGAACCGATATAAAGTGGTTGGCATTGGCATAAACCATTAATTGCAGGTGGTTAAAATTGCTGGCTTTGCCCTTGTTCTCTTTCCAAAGGTTCTCCATTAGTATTACTTCCGGGTGGGTTTCGGCAAGCCAGTCAAACTCGTTGAGGTCGTAAATATCGCTGTTGTCCATCGTGATGTTCTCCGGACGGGGGCGATTATAAATGATGGTATAATCTTTCTTGAGGTTGCTGATGATAAAATCCAACGCCTCGATACTGTAGAAACTCACCGGCGGGCCGTCCCACTCCATATTGTAGCGGTTGGCGATGATGAGTATCGGCTTATCGTACACATACACATCATTTTTGTAATGCGCTTTCATGGGTACGGGCAGCCATTTTTTCAGGTCGTAATCCTGGCTGTATAGTATGCGCGGGGTTTCGAAGTTATAATTGCCCTCATTGCTGCGCACCTGGAAAT
This sequence comes from Sphingobacteriaceae bacterium, assembly GCA_903644075.1. Lineage (GTDB taxonomy): Bacteria > Bacteroidota > Bacteroidia > Sphingobacteriales > Sphingobacteriaceae > Mucilaginibacter. The sequence continues at coordinate 24,110 of CAHJXH010000009.1, forward strand.
CTTCGTGATGCTCGGGCGAAAAGAAATAAAGCTCTTTGGTAAACTTGGCAGAATGTGTGCTTCTTAAAGTACCATTTTTATAATGCCAGTAAGCGAAAGGCAGTACAAATTCCAACTCGGGCGCAAACTCACCGTCGAAGGATATATCCTTGTACCGTTGCTTAAAAACATAGTCTTTAAATACGTATTTAAGCTGCGCCATTTCGCAGTTATAGGTATCCCTGTAAAAATACCTTAACTCGGGCGGCGCGCTCGGGTAGCGCAACCTTACGTACAGGCTAAAGAGTTTATTTGTTAGGGTGAAAGGCATATCCTGTAAAGTTAATTTTTTATGCCGAAGTACAAAATATCATTGCGCCCAATTAAGGTAAAACATGCCTTTTTATCGCACAGGGAAACTTTTTCTTTAACCACGGGTTAAATTCAACATAAATTCTATCCTCATGAAAATATCTAAATATCTGCACTCCTGCCTTGTTTTTGAGCAGGATGGCTTTAAGCTTTTGTTCGATCCCGGCACCTTTTCGTTCGCCGAAGGAATTGTTACTCCTGATATGTTTAAAGAAGTTGACGCGGTAATTATCACCCACATCCACCCCGATCATTTCGACCCCGAAAACCTGAAAAAGATCATCGAACTAAGTGAAGCCAAACTGTACACCAACAGCCAGGTAGCTGCCGAAACAGAGAAGCTGGGTTTGCATGCCGAACTGATTACTGAGGGCAACTTAACAATCGGCCCATTTAACTTAAAAGCTATTTCCGTAATACATGAGCCTTTACTGGATAACCCAACCCCAGAAATGACAGCCTTTGTAATTAACGAAAAGGTTTTGCACCCGGTTGATTCGTTCGAAGAAAAATTGCTGGAATACAAAGGCATCGAGCTGGTGATTTTACCAACCATGGCGCCCTTCTGCACCGAAATTAAAATAGCAGATTTTGCCGATCGCCTGCAACCCAAACGTATACTGCCGGTACACGATGGCTTTGCCAAAGATTTTTTCTTGAACCAGCGCTACGAGAATTACGCGAAGCATTTCGATGCAAAAGGCATCAAATTCATTAATATAAAACCTATAGGCGAATCTGTTGATGTTTAATTGCAAAAAACAGCATTAAACAGTAATTATGCATTACTATGAGCAACATTAAATTAGGCTGGGCCGGCTTAGGCAACATGGGCACACCCATTGTAAAAAATTTACTAAAAGCCGGTTACCCGGTAACCGTTTATAACCGCACCAAAGAGAAAGCACAGGAAGCCGTTGAGGCAGGTGCAACATCAGCAGATTCGCCAACAGCACTTTCAGCTGTGAGCGATATTGTACTGGTAATGGTATCGGATGATAACGCTGTTAAAGAGATCTTCAACAGCGAAGATGGCTTATTGCATGGCGATGTAACAGGTAAACTATTCATCAATGTAAGTACCGTAGCCCCGGCTACTTCTCAGTTTATCGACCAAAGCTGCAAAGCCAAAGGCGCAGCCTTTGTTGATGCACCGGTATCAGGCAGTGTTAAACCGGCACAGGATGGCACCCTTATTTTCCTGGTGGGCGGTGAGCTCAAAGATATTGAACGCGCCCAGCCCCTGTTTGATGTTATGGGTAAATTAAGTGTAAACAACGGCGCAGTCGGCGCGGGCAGCGCAGCTAAACTGGCCATCAATTATTTCCTCGCTGTAACCCTGCAAGGCCTTGCCGAAACCGTAATTTTCGCCAAAGCCAATGGTATCAGCACAGAAAATATGCTCACCATTATTAACGAAGGCGCTGTAGGTAGCGGCATCACCAAACTAAAAACCGCCCCGATATTAAAGAACGAGTTCCCGGCCGCATTTGCGCTTAAACATATCACCAAAGATTTGCGCCTGGCTACCGAGCAAGGTATTGACTCACCTTTAGCCGGTCCTACTTACCAGACATATAAGGCAGCTATGGATAGTGGTTTGGGAGAAGAGGATTTAATGGCGATTATTAAGTATTTGGAGAAGTAGAGGATTTCGGAGGTCGGAGGCCGGATTTTCGATTTCGGATTACCCGGATTTTTGTCATTCAGAACGATAGTGAAGAATCTTCTTCATTGCAATGCTCACCAGGCAGCGCAAAGAAGATATTTGCTATCGCTCTAAATGACAAAGTTTTTTGATATGGTTGTCTTCTACAACCTTTCCTCTTATCTTGTGTTACCCCTACTTACAACTACTAACATCAATACATGGCCGAATCTAAATCATCAGTATACGGGGCGCTGGCAGCAAACACGGGGATAGCAATTTTAAAATTTGTAGCGGCAACTATCAGTGGTAGTTCGGCAATGCTGTCGGAAGCTATACATAGCACGGTTGATGCAGGTAACGGGTTGCTGATTTTGCTGGGTATTAGCCGCAGTAAACGCCCCGCTGATGATGAGCATCCTTTTGGGCATGGCAAGGAGGTTTACTTCTGGTCGCTTATTGTATCTATATTGATATTTGGTTTAGGTGGCGGTATGTCTATTTACGAAGGTATCGCCCACCTTCAGCACCCAGAGCCATTGGGTAAGCCTTTATGGAACTATGTGGTGTTAGGTGGTGCCTTTTTATTCGAAGGCGCATCTTTTGTATTGGCCGTACGTAATTTCAACAAAGAAAAAGGCAACGGCAGTTTCTGGAAGGAGTTGCGCAAGAGTAAAGATCCGGCATCATTCGCGGTGATATATGAAGATGCAGCCGCTTTGCTCGGCCTGATCATTGCTTTTCTTGGGGTATTTTTAGGGCACTACCTCAACAACCCGTTGTTTGATGGTGCGGCTTCGCTTATCATCGGTTTGGTGCTGGCTTTTGTGGCCATCATTATGGTAATAGAAAGCCGCGACCTGCTGATTGGCGAAAGTGCCCGGTCTGAAATGGTTGACGGCATTTGCAACCTGGTGCTCGCCGACCCTGACGTACAGCATGTACGCCGCCCACTAACCATGCAAATGGCGCCCAATGAAATACTGCTTGCGTTGGATGTGCAGTTTAGGGAAATATCGGGCAGCGAGGTAAGCCATGTTATCCGCCGGCTTGAGCGTAATATCCGTACTCAGTTTCCGGATATTAAACGCATTTATATCGAAGCCGGCAACATTGCCGCAGTTTAGTTAAACCAGGTTATTAGCATCAGCAAAAGTTTTAAGCACTATCACTGCCGGGTGGGTTTCATCTTCAATTAACAAGCCGTCGTTGCGGATGTCTATAAAACCTTTAAATTCTTCTGCTATTTTGCGGTCAACGGCTTTAAAGCCCATAGACCAGTTGGGGAAGATCCGCTTGTCAATTTTACCGCTGATGATCTGGATAAGACTCTTATGGCGCGGGTCTGCCTTAATAATTTCGTAGGTCGAGTCTACTGTTTCGTCTTCACCTTCCAGTACCTGTACAAAAGCACCTTCACCATATAAAAGCATACCGGTCAGGTTTTTCTTTTCATTGTTCTCGCGGCTTATTTTTAAAAGTTCGAGCAGTTCGTCGTTGCTCATTAATTGAGTTGCCGAACTCATATAGATTAAATATTTCATAGGGTCAGAATTGTATTGTCAGTTTTACTACGAAAACAATTCACAGATGGATTCGAAACCTTTTAATCTTAACAAAAAATTTACAGAATTGATTTTTCCATCACCAAAAGTTCAATTGGCGCTTTCGGAACACCAAACCGCGGGTCGACATGAAATGGCCTTATTTCTCCGGTTTGCTGGTAGCCATGCCTTTCGTACCAGGCAATCAGTTCGTGGCGGGTGGTAATTACAGTAATGGTTATAGCTTCAAGGTTTTTATCCCGGGTATATTCATCAGCACGGGCTAAAAGTTGCTTACCAATGCCATTACCCTGCTCTACCGGCGAAACGGTGAGCATACCGAGGTACAGTTTATCACCTTTGATTTCGAGGTATACGCAACCGGTAATCTGGCCTTCGTCGTTCACATGTTTCAGGATGGTTACGCTTTCATCCTGCAGGTAGCTCAGCATAAAAACCTCGTCAACACGCTGGCCATCCAGCAGGTGCGACTCGGTGGTCCAGCCTTGTTTTGAGCTTTCGCCACGGTAAGCGCTGTTTACCAGGGCAGTTAATTCATTAGTGTCTGTAATTGTAGCAGTAGTAATAGACATGAGGCAAAAATAAACAACAGGTTAAAACTTTAACCGGTTGTTTAGAAAAAAAATGCCTCTCCCAAACCCTCTTCAAAAGAAGCGAGTTTGGGAGTCTTTATCATTTACTGATTTGATCTATTATTGCAACCGCTTCGAAATTTCGTCGCGGATCACAGCGCATTTCTCATACTCCTCGGTAATAATATACTGGTTAATGAGCGCCTGCAGCTCGGCCATGGTTTTAGAAACGTATTCTAAATCGGCAGTTGTAAGTGCTGTTATGGGTTGAAAATTACCATCGGGACTAACGAATCCCCACGAGTTTCCTTGTAAGTCTTGGTTCATATCTGTTTAGTTTAAAAAATCAGGTAACGTAAGTTAGCCAACATTTTTTTAACAAACAATTAAAATTTCACAACTATAGATTGGGTAAACTTGATAGGCACAAGTACGCTGTCTTAATCTATCGCTGCCTACCTGCGCCATAATGAAGGATTATTACCTACATTAAATCCCAAACAAATATTATTTTTATGGAATTAACCCTGTTTCAACATTAATCAAATAAATCAATCAAATATCCTGATGAAAAAGCTTTTAACGCTTTCTGTTTTATCTATAATTTTCCTGTTTCCCTGCGCACAAGTATTTGCTCAAAAAAACGGTGATAGTATTGAATTTACACCCTCTTTTAAAAACCAGGGCGAGCAAGAAAATTATTGGGCCAAACAGCTTTTTCAAAAAGAGTATAAAGAACAACATTTTGACCTATTTCCACTTAAGATTATTATTCGGGATGGCGCTTTTATTTTCTCAGGAGATAGTCTATTTGTAGGCGGTCAAACTGCTGAAATAAAGGCCTTGTTTTTAAAAGGCCTGTTATATCCAACCTTAATTGGTGGCAATGCAATCAGTAATATTGAAGAACTACAGTTCACAGAAACATCCCCAAAACGAAAACGCTTCAGGTTCATATTACATAAGAAAGGCGTATTTAATCCAACAGTGTGCTTTTTTGAACTAACAAATGTGAGTGCAACTCAAACCACCAGCTTAATCGAATTTATTGAAGATGCGAAACTGACATTCTTTAAACAGGGATGGATAATGATTTAAATTACACTTACAACTTCCTATAATCCTCCCGTACCTGGCTAAAAATATCAATCAGTTTACAATCGGTTACCGCACGGCCACTATGCCAGGTATTGGATGGGATAACCGCATACATGCCCTTATCGATCACTTGTACATTGCCATCAACCGTTAATTCAAACTGACCTTCTAGCACAAATGATAACTGCTCATGCACATGCTGATGATTACCTACCACACTATTGGCGGTAACATCAATAAAGTTGATGGTATTGTTAGCGGTATGAATAAATTTTGAGAAATAGCCTGGTGCAATTTCTTTTACCGGGATGTCGGCAAAGAGTTTAAAGAAGGTTTGATCCATGCAGGCAAAATACTTATTTGGATGCAAAAATTAGTAGCCTTCAAGGTCAATAATATCATTCCCCTTTCCATTTACACAGGTAATAACTTTTTTACAAAAACAACAAAATTTAAAAAGTACTGCAAGAGCGCGTATTGCCACTTTCTACCAGATTTCGATAGGTTCAACCTTAACCCTTAATAAATATGTTAAACCTTATCATCAATAAATAGTTAAACACATATACAAATTGAAGTATTTACAACTATGAAAAGCATTAAAAAATTATTAGCCGCAACCGCCGTAGCATGTACCCTGCTGGTTGCTGCTGCAAGCACAACACAAGCGCAAAGCCTGGTAATTAGAACCGGCCCACCTCACCACAGGTATCACCGCCCTTACCACCGCGTGTATCACCATTATCATCGCCCTTACCATCGTCCATACCACAGATATTAATCTGTACGGATCTATAACAGAAAAGCCCTTCAAAATACTTGAAGGGCTTTTCTGTTTATTTAGTATTTACTCTACCTGCTGGTCAGTAGTCTTTCGGTTGATGAAACACGGCTAAACTTCATGCTCTTGCCTATAAACTTAAAGTGCCAGTAACCTGTAACTTTAAGCACGCCGTCTTTATCAATGCTGGCGCATGAATTCCACTCGTGGCCATTTTTGGCATCATAAATTACGCCGTTTTCCCATGAGTTTGATGATTGGTTGTACTCCAGGTTTTTAAGCACTTGCATGCCTAAAACTTTTCGTGTACGTAAACTTTTATCGGGGTTTTTATAATCCAGGCGTACGTCCATCGGGCGGGTTTTATCGTCACTGTCGTCAAACCATACAATCGAGGCTTTAAAACTGTCCCCATCCCTGTACACCTGTACTACAATGTTTTTTTCGTTAGCCATCCACATACCAATAATCTGGTCGCAGTTTGGTGTGGTTGTAGCGATGCCATTGCCTGCGCATAGCATAAACAGCAGCATTATACCTAAGCCCCTAAATGTAAACACCTTCTCCATATAAGCCCCCTTTACATAAATAGAGCAATCTTAGTGCCATATGCATGACACTAAAATGACTTTTATTAAAGCTATGACTTATTTTTAATTAACAATGAGGATGTTATAAAATATTTTTCAACTCCTCAAACTCATTGATGGTAGCTACCTGGTCTTCCTTAACCACACCAAAGCCAAAAGCCGCGAAAATGAAAGGTACACCGGCTTTTTTACTTGCTTCGTAATCGCCCATGGTATCACCAACATAAACGGGGGCTTTCAAATCGTAGTCATTTGCTACGTCTAAAATGTTTTGCCACTTAGGTTGAGTCTTGGTACCGTAACATTGGTGACCGATGAATAAACCATCGAGGCCATCCATCTTCAAAAAAGTTTCGATATAGCCACTCTGGCAGTTACTTACTATAAATAATTTATAGCGTGTGGCCAGGTCTTTCAGCGTTTCCAGCAATAACGGGTACCAGGTACCACCTTTACGGTTCAGGGCTTCCAACTCACTTTTGGCAGCAATGCCTTTAAACTCGTTACGTTGTTCGGCAGTGATGTAAGGGAAAAGTTTCTCGAAAATGGCATCGTAAGCCATACCTACAATTGATGCTACATGAGCAACGGTTACATCATCTTTAATATAATCTACCTGTTGCTTTGCGGCTTGCCAGGCTTCGGCAACATTAGCGGTCGAATCCCAAAGGGTGCCGTCCAGGTCAAATATGATGCTATCGTATTTATTTTTAAGTGTATCCATAAAGTGTCAAAAATAGCATTTAATATTTTCGTGGTTGATAAATGCCTGGTGAATTATTTACCTTGTGGTTTGATAACATGGTAATTGTAATGGATTATACTTTTATTCCTCTTATCTAAGTGTCGCTGCGGAGCGAGGTTGGATACATATCCTAAATCTTACCCCTTATTAACGTTTGAGCAAGTCGCACTAACAGTAGTTTTCCTCTTCAAAGGGGAAGGCATGTCACTGCTAATACTACCAACTCTAATAAAGGGTAAAATTGAAGAAGATTAAAAACCATGTACGAGTTACGACAAACCCATAAATAATTACGACGATTAACTTTTACTATCATATATGCACAACAGCGGCTTTTTAACTTTCTTTTTTATTATTGCAGGTATCAGCTTATTATTCGACTGGTATGTATTCTCGGGATTAAAAACCCTGAGCTTCGGCTGGCGGCAGCCTGTACCGCTCATCATAACTTATGGCTACCTGTTTATTGCTGTAGGTGTAACGTTTGTATTTTTGCTGGGGATTAGCAGCCTGCGCACCGCGAAGGGGATGACGCCTTTTCACGAATGGATGCTGAGTTTGTTCCTCACCTTTTTCGTCACCAAACTGGTATTTATTATCGTATTATCACTGGGGGATCTCGGTCGGTTTGTGAGCGGTATTGTAAGCAATGTGAGCAAACCTGCCGGGCAACAAACACATCCTTACTTTCCGGGCCGTCGTAAGTTTATCAGTGAGCTGGCTTTGTTGCTTGCGGCCTTTCCCTTCACCGGCTTTTTGTATGGCATGTTTAAGGGCAAGTACGATTACCAAGTGCACCGCGAAACCATTTATTATGATGACCTGCCCGATGCCTTCGACGGATTTACCATTACGCAATTATCAGACATCCACTCGGGAAGTTTTGATAACAAAGCTGCAGTACAACGGGGCATTGATTTGGCTAAAGCCCAAAAATCTGATCTTTTTGTTTTTACCGGCGATTTGGTGAATAATGCAGCATGGGAGATTGAACCCTATATGCATATGTTTAATCAGTTGGAAGCCCCTTTTGGCCAATTCTCCATTTTGGGCAATCACGATTATGGCGATTATATACAATGGGATAGCGAATCTGAAAAAGCTCAAAACCTCGAAACCTTGAAACAGCACCACAAAGCTCTAGGCTATCGTTTATTGCTGGATGAAAACGTGGTGCTCGAAAAAGGGGGACAAAAATTATCCCTCATAGGTGTGCAAAACTGGGGCAAAGGATTTATCCAGATTGGCGACCTCGACAAGGCCATGCAAGATGTTGACCCTAATGCCTTTAAGATCCTCCTCTCGCACGACCCCACCCACTGGGAAGAGAAAGTGCGGTACAATCCTAATAAAATACATTTAACCCTGGCAGGCCATACCCACGGCGCCCAATTTGGTGTAGAGGTGGCAAGCATAAGATGGAGCCCCGTACAATATCGCTATGTAGATTGGGCCGGACTAGCGCAAAACAATGGCCGCTATTTATATGTGAACCGTGGATTTGGCTTCCTTGCATTCTCTGGCCGGGTTGGTATCTGGCCGGAGGTTACAGTGATTACGTTGAAGAAGGGGCCCACCCAACCCTCCCCCGAAGGGAGGGCTTAAAAATCACAGTCTCCCCTTCCGGGGGAGATTAGAGGGGGCTTTATATGGTGCTTCAAAATGACATTAATTTGAAACACATGTTTCAGAATTAACAATACATTTGCTGACGACAAAATTAGTAATGGCAAGGAACGTTGAATTTAACGAAGAAGAGGCAATCCAAAAAGCGATGGAAGTTTTTTGGAAGAAAGGGTATAGTGGCACTTCGCTTCGTGATTTAACTGATGCCATGAAAATTAACAGCAGCAGCCTTTACAATACCATTGGCGATAAGCACGAGCTATTTGTGCGATGCATTAAGCATTATACTGCTGTGCGGGCGGCTGAACTAAAAAAACGTGCCGCTCTTGCCCAATCACCGCTTAATGCCGTAACTAATTTTATTAACGATGCTGTAACCGTTATTGTAGAAGGCAACAGCTGCATGGCTGTTAAAGCTGCTTTTGAAATTGCTGCCGATGATAAAGTTGTGCAGGATATATTGAAGGAAGATAACGATTTTACACACGATTTTTTACGCTCACTAATAGCGCAAGCCAGGGAACAAGGCGAACTAACCGGCGATGACGACCCTGAGGTACTGACCGACTATTTAGTTAGCATGTACACCGGCTGGTATGAATCATATATCATCCACCAAGACCCTATCCGCATTAAAAAAATGGGCCAATACCTTATTAATCAAATTTCACGGTAACCTTTTTTTCGGTCTCTTTTTAAAACAATCATTTCAAAATAAAATAAACACAAGCAGGTCTCATTTTGAAACAATCAATTCAGAATTATATATAAATAAACACAACATGGAAAACACACAAAAAAACGACACAAGCCTTGAAGGTAAAATTGCTTTAGTAACAGGTGGCACCAAAGGCATAGGCAAAGCAATTGCCGACAGGCTAACAGAAGCAGGCGCTACAGTTATTGTATCGGCCAGGAATCAGCCAGAAGGCAATTCGGCTCATCAATTTATTGCGGCTGATTTAACAAGCCCCGAAGATGTAACCAAACTAACCCAGGAGATCAACGATCAATTTGGCGGCATCGATATTCTAATTAATAATGTTGGCGGCCTAACCACCCCGGGCGGCGGCTTCAGCACATTAACTGACGAGCATTGGGAAAACGAACTGCAATTAAACTTACTGTCTGCGATAAGATTGGATAGAGTGCTGTTGCCTAAAATGATTGAGAAGAAAAACGGTGTGATTATCCACATCTCCTCAGTTGCCGGCAAACAATCTTTGTGGAACCTTAATATGGCCTACGCAGTTTCTAAAGCCGCGCTAAATCTGTATAGCAAAACGCTGGCAACCGAACTGGCCAGCCAAGGTGTACGTGTGTTAACCGTATCGCCGGGTGCAACCAAAACGCCACCAATGGAAAAATTTGTTGAAGATTATGCCACATCTGCAGGCATTACTGTTGAAGAAGCTTTCCAACAATTAATGCATCAAACCGGCGGCATACCGATGGGCCGCATGGCCGAACCTACAGAGGTAGCCTCGCTGGTACATTTCCTGGTATCGCCAGCAGCAGCTTACCTTACCGGCACCAACTATGCAATTGATGGAGGGTCGCTTCCGGTTGTAAGTTAATTGAGTACTTATAAATTTAAAGCATCCCTGATTTTAAGAGAATCAGGGATGCTTAGATTTTTCTAAAGCTGCTTCTGCCTTTCTTTCAGGCTCGGCTGCTTGTAATATTCTGTTAGTTCTAATGAATAATTTACGCTGGTAATTTCCCATTTCCCATCCCGTTTTATCAGGCTTAGGTATTTGCCGCCCCAGTTGGTCATTTTATGATCTGCCCAAAAGCTATAATCCATACTTACTGTTGCAACGGTACCATCTTCAATTATGCGGATGTTATCAAACTTATCCTCTGTTGATTTATATCTAAACAAGGATCTCATGAAACCTTTATAACTTCCCGAAAAATAGTTAGTACCGGCAGCTTTTGCCCCTTTTGTTTCTACTTCTTTCGCCTGAGATCGGTCTTTCAATGCTGCGCACCAGGTAACCGGGCCGTCATTAAACAAGCTATAAAAAGTAGTGGAGTCTTTTTCAATTACACTTTTCGAGTATTGATTTATCAAAATACTTATCTCTTTTTTATTGTTTGTTATTTGCTGTGCATACGTGTGTTGTATGGATATTAAAAGTATAACTAATATGATTTTGGCTTTCATTTTACTTTTTTTGATTGGTGATTAATTTGTACTCTATCGTCAGCCCTTCATAGCCATAAGCATCTGCTTTCATTTCCTGAATAGCGGTATAACTTACCGGGTGTACCTTGCCAAGAATAGTTGTTAATGATTGGTGTACGGCTTCAATATATTTAGCCTTATCAGTTTTGAGATTGGTAGAATCCGAAATTTTGATTTCGAGGTGGAAGCTCTTTGTTTTTAATTCGGCAAGGGACACTGAATTAACGAACCAGAGATAATCTGGCACAAATGAAATGGTGACTACCGTAACTTCCGGTTTCTTGTTTAAAACCTCTTTAGTAAGGCGGCCGATTTCTTTTACAAGCTGTTGTGCTAAAGCCTGATCCTCCGGCCCGCTTATTTTTAAATTGATGATTGGCATACTTCAATATTTATTAATGAAGTACAAATCTCAATTTAAAGCCGCCCTTATTTATTGATGTATGTTAAGAGTTTGATTCTGCTGAGCGATTCGGGCTTAACGCCCAGATAAGAAGCAATGTGGTATTGCGAAACCCGTTGTTCTATTCCGGGATAAAGAGTAGATAGTCCTTCCAGTCTTTCTGCCGCCGATTGTTTTAAAAATGAAGTTTCGCGCTTACATTTTCTGATAAAATAGGTATCTGAAATGTATTTACTTAGCTTTAAAAAAGCACTGTCCTGCTCAATCAGCTGGTTCAGTTTTTCATAACTGATGCAATGAACCGTGCTGTCAGTTAAAGCTTCAATATTGCAGTTGGTAGGCATCTGCGTTAAAAAACTGGTGTATGCACTCACAAAATCATTGTCGAAATAAAAATCATTGTTAAACTCACCTTCGCTATTCCTCACGTATGATCTTAAAGTTCCTGAAGAAACAAACCCGATAAACTTACAAACCGAACCTTCTGTAATTAAATGCTTCTTTTTCTTTAGGTTTTTAATTTTTAGTTGGGAAGAGAACATTACGAAATGATCTTCATCCAATCCTAACTTATCTCTGAACAAAGTGATTAGCGGTTCCATACAAGATCGATTTTGAAGCTTCAAAGGTAAATTATTTACTAACGTAATGCTCAAAGTATATCATAGCGATAAATCTATCCCTTATTAAAGCAAGTGATAATAGCAATGCCTTTGCCTTCCCCTTTTAAGGCTACAGTGTACCCACATCTTTAAACTGCTTCAGTTTCTACCCCTTATTAAAGTTAGTAGAAGTAGTAGTAGCAATGCCATTGCTTTCCCCTTCAAAAGGGGAATACTACTGCCAGTACATCTTGCCCAAACGCCAATAAGGGGTAAAATTAGGAACAGATTGAACGTGGCAATCAACTCAGCTTAACCTGCTTTTTGCTGCTCATTGAAACCGTTCTCGCGCAGATCTTTTAACTCCAGTTCGTAAGCGCGCATTCGGGCGTGCAAAATATCAACTTCGGTACGCAGCATCTGGATCTCGGTGATCAGTTTGGCCGATTCTGGCTTGCTGATCTTTTTTATCACCGGTTCCCAGTATCAGCCACTCGGGCGAGTATTTGAGCTGGAAGCATAATTTGCGGATGAGGTAATAACTCATCTCCTGCTTTTGATTCACAATTTTGCTGATAAAACCCTGATCAACACCAATAGCGTTGGCTAAGGCCAGCTGCCCGCCGTGATCTTTCACAATCACTTTCATTCGCTTAACTATTGCATCGTCTGTCATATCCAATTCAAATGGTTATTTAGCAGCGCTTTTTGAGCAGCCGGATTTGCAGGCAATATTATGATATTTTGGGTTATCAAGGTAATATTTAACAAGTATTAGATTTTAGTGATACAGCACTTATCGTTACAGCTTTATTTTTTAACAATAAGATAATTTTTATCATAATAATTTAATCGCTATATTTGCAGGTCGCTAAACCAGTTAATTTAGACCCCCCGCTTTGAAAATTTTAGTAGTAGAGGATAATAAAGATATTTTAGAAGTGCTCGATATTATTTTAACCGATGAGGGCTACGAAGTAATATCCTGTTCGGACGGTACCTCGATCGATAATTTAAAAAATATTAACCCCAGATTAATCCTGATGGATGAGCTTTTGCCCGGTATAAAAGGCAGCGAACTTTGCCTTCGCGTAAAAAGCGATGAGGAACTTAAACACATCCCCGTGATCCTGATCTCGGCATCTCAATCCATCGAGAGCATTGCCGGCAAATGCGGGGCTGATGCCTACGTAGCCAAACCCTTTGATATTGAACTACTAAGCAGCCTGGTAAAAAGCCTGATTGCCTAATAAATAACGTCCTGATTTAATTTCTGAAGAATAACATCCAGCTTGTGGTCATACGCTTTGAGGGTGATTTTTTTGCCACGGTAATTGGTGGTAAGCTCGTCAAGTTCTGCACCTAGGGCTATACGTGAGTTGTTGATTTTGGCAAGTTGCGGGTCGTCACCTAAATCGCCGGTTGTAGTTTGTCGCAGGGCGTGCTGTATGGTGCGCAGCTTATTATCCACTGTTCTTTGTAGAAATAGTTGGGGCACATCCTTATTTTCCTCAAGAACTTTATGGACAGCCTTGTTCCTGAAAGTGTTAATAATTAGCGCCAGCGCACCGATAAAAACAGCGCAAATGAGTACAATATTATAGTCCATTAATTAAAAAATCTGGGAGTAAAATTCTCGACTCACAACTAAGCCATTGTAAGTGTAATATTACTAATATTAGTAATATTTTCCATGTAAGTAAATTGTTAAATATTTACTCCCAAAAGTTTTAGTGATTGTGCTTTTTATGGATGTCTTTTACCAGGCACAACTTTTTGATCTCCGACTTTTTAATCACAAACGGGGCATACTTTAGGCGGTTGCCAATCATCTCAGTGGTATTGTCAGAGTGGGCAATCACTTCGTCGTCGGTGTCGCCAATTAGCAGGCGTTTGTACATGCGGTAGTCGCCCCATTCTATATAGTATACCTCGCCGGGTAATATTTTTTTATCGTGGATAATTTTAAGTGCAACCCAGCAACCGTTCTCCAGGTATGGGTACATCGAGTGACCCCAAACCGGCAAAGCAAAATCGCACTCTTCAATACCGGGGAAATTCATGTAGCCAACCGGGGCGGCATCGTTTAAATCATTATAAACCTCCACCCCTGAAGCCGTTGCTGTGACCTCATACATCGGGATTCCTTCAAAAACTTTAACTTCTGCTTTCTTTTCTACAACTGCAGGTTGCTCTCCACCTAAATATTCTTTAAAATATTCTTTAAAAACTCTGAATTTTTCCGGATCTATATTCTGGCGACTCTTTATTATTTCTGTAATACTACTTGGTGAGTTAAAACCTAATATCTCGGCCAGCTCAGCGTTACCATTAAATGCCTTTCCACGCAACTGATTGTACATTATTATGAATTCAAGCGTTTCCGGGCGAACGTTTTTTATCTTGCTTATCTTAGGATCTTCCATAATGAAAATAAATTTTACAGAAATGTTTCTATATTTACAGAAATTTCTTTATATTTGTTTTGTAATTACAATTTAAAGATACAAAGAATTATTGATAATTACATAATTCAAATACAGAACAGCCATGATGCACATCGTACACTCAGTTTTTAACGAAACCGCTAACCAAAATCAAAGCGTGCCCCCGCCTGACTTTCAGCAACCAGACGAGGATCTAATTTTGAGATTACTAGCTCACCAGCAAATATGCCACAAATACCGTGATGAAATTATGGCTATCCGTAAATACATACCGGGATGGAAACCCCAATTTGATGAGAGAATGATAGAAGGAGTGATGAGTGAATAATGCCAATCACGTTGCTTTTCACTCTATCATTCTATCCTTCTATCATTGATTGACTTCACTCCCTCACTAATTCACAACTCATAACTAACTCAAACTAAATTATATGAATCCCATTATCAGAATCCCGCAAAAGATGCGAAACGAGCTTTGGTGGCTAGTATACCCAAAACCCTGTTAATGATATCAGAATAAAAGTTTTGGAAGATCATGTCAGTCTGCTGCAACAGCAGATTGACGATTTAAAATATATTCAATCACAAAAAATAAGCACTAAAATAAGATGAGTTTAAAATCATTCCTGTCCCAGATATGGGCAGATATAAAAAGCCTTTTCGAGAAACTACCCGGCGAATTACAATTGGCCGCACAAATTGCGGTTACCATTACACAAAGCATTAAAACAATAACCGGTTCGCCTGTTGCAGGCATTGTAACTGCGTTAATACCGGGCAATATGACGACAAAATAAAGACCTGGCTAAATCAACAGCTCCCGGATATATTAACCAGTTTAAGATTAGTAGAAGCATTATCTGAATCAAAAGATCCGGATCAAATTACAGCCTCGGCTATCAAAATTATCCAGGGTATGGATAAAAAATATCCAAAGTGCATTTATGCATGATCTTGGTGTATTGATTGCACAAGAAGTTGCTAAAGCACAAAATAGTGCGTTGAACTGGAGCGATGGGATTTATATTATCGAGTGGTATTATCAACATAAATTAAAAATTCAGGAGTAATGAATTCTTAATTTGATACCTGTTGGATTTATAATTTGTGCCCAGAACGAGATTCGAACTCGTACATCCTTGCGAATGCCACCCCCTCAAGATGGTGCGTCTACCAATTTCGCCACCTGGGCAGGGATTAACAAAAAAGGTTAATAAATTTATTAACCTTTTTTGTTTTTTGTTTGTGCCCACGGAGAGACTCGAACTCTCAAGAGACAATTCTCAACGGCTTCTGAGACCGCAACGTTTACCAATTTC
>CAHJXH010000010.1 GCA_903644075.1 Sphingobacteriaceae bacterium
TGATCAAGCAGATTTCTGACGGAGATTTTTCAAGGGGCCTTAGTCATACAACCACAGCCCCTAGTAATAATTAACGGCCTTTTTTAACCGCCGGGAATTTCATTTTATAATCCACTTTTACCATACCTTTCGAAATATCATTCAAGCGTTTTTCGATCAGTCGTTTGCGGAGCGGGCTAAGCTTGTCGGTAAACAGCTTGCCTTCAATGTGGTCGTATTCGTGCTGGATAACGCGTGCCGCTAAACCTTTAAAGGTTTCTTCGTGCAGCTGCCAGTTCTCGTCATAATAACTCATGCGAATGGTACCTTTACGGTAAACATCCTCACGGATATCGGGAATGCTTAAGCAGCCTTCGTTAAAACCCCACTCTTCGCCGGTTTCTTCTATAATTTGTGCGTTGATAAAAGCCTTTTTAAAGTTAGCCAGTTCGGGTTCATCATCGTCAAAAGGCGAAGCATCGATAACAAAAAGGCGTTTTAAGATACCCACTTGCGGGGCAGCCAAGCCAACACCACGGGCTGCGTACATGGTTTCAAACATATCATCAACCAGTTTTTTAAGGTCGGCATCATCTTTCTCAATGTCACTGGCCTTTTTTCTCAAAACCGGGTCACCATACGCTACTATAGGAAGTTTCATAACTGCAAAATTACGGATTTAATCTATTGGCTCAAATAACAAGGTTGTCATCTGTTGATTATCTGGGCTAACATCGTAAAAAGAGAATAATTAAAATGTTTATATTTGATTAAAACGAAGCGATGACTAAGCAGGCAATAATAGAACGTATACTGAATGCAATAAACCACCTCCCTGAAGATAAGGCAGAGGAAATATCTGATTTTGCTGATTTTGTTGCTAAACGTTATGATGAACAACAACTTTCGGAGGGAATTCAGCACTTAACGGCTAACAGCGATTCTTTCGGGTTTTTACAGGAAGAAGAAGACCTTTATTCTGAAACTGATTTGAAAGAAGTTTATAATGCCTAAAGGAGACATTGTACTGATTACTTTTCCGTTTACTGATCTATCGGGTACAAAGCTTCGCCCCGCAGTAGTATTGGTAGATTCTCCGCTTGATTTTACGGTCAGTTTTATAACAAGCCAACTGCAATGGCAGGAGCCAACAGATGTTTTATTAGTTCCGGACGCGTTAAATGGTTTAAAGAAAAGCTCATTAATACGAACAAGTAAAATTGCTACCCTCGATAGGAAATTGGCCAAAGGACTTTTGGGTCAACTCTCGCAAATTCATCAGAAAGACTTTGACCTAAAGTTAAAGCAGCTATTGCAAATCATTTAATCTATTGGCTCAAATAACAAGGTTGTCATCTGTTGATTATCCAGTATTTCATTAGCAATTTCCAGTGCCTGATCGGCAGTAACCGCATTAATTTTTGCTATCACTTCTTCCAGCGAATCGATGTAGTTAAAATCGAGCAGGCTTTTGGCCATGGATATCAACAAACTCATTTTGCCTTCTTCGGCCAGGGCAATTTGTCCGTTAAACTTTTGCTTGGCCTGGTGTAGCTGCAGGGTGCCTAATTTATTTTCGCGCAGTTTCTTTAGTTCTTTATTCACCAGTCGCATGGCACGATCAGCCTTCTCTACATCGGTACCAAAGTAGATATTGAAAATGCCGGTATCGGTAAATGGTATATAGCCCGATTCGATGGTATAAGCAATGCCATATTTCTCCCTGATCTCCAGATTCAATCTGCTACTCATACCCATTCCTCCCAATAAGTTATTAAGTAATAATAATCCATTTTTGTGAGGATGTGATGATGGGTAGGCCTGCATCCCCATTATACAATGCGTTTGCGAAATAGATTTTTCGGCTTTTACCATTTGTGGCGTATTAACAAGCGGCTTAACACGGTTTTTAACAGCCTTGTTTTCTACAATAGCGCCCAGATACTTTTCTCCAAGCTTCACCAGTTTCTTAAAATCGTAATCGCCGGCAACGGCCAGTATAATTTGTGAAGTATTGTAGTTATTGGCAATAAAACCATCGATGTCTTCCTTATTAATTCGGTTAACGCTTTCGGGTGTGCCTAAAATATTGCCGCCTAAAGTATGGCCTTTAAAAAGCAAACCTTCAAAATCATCCTGAATAGCTTCTTCGGGCTGATCGAGGTAGGAGGCAATCTCATCCAAAATAACACCACGCTCTTTCTCCAGTTCAGCCTGTGGAAAGGTGGAGTGAAAAACGATGTCTTCAAACAAATCTATCGTGCGTTCCAAATGCTCTTTCAGAAATGAAGCGTGGATGCAGGTATATTCTTTGGTGGTATAAGCATTTAAATCGGCCCCAACCAGTTCGAGTCGATTAAGAATTTGTGAGGTACTGCGGCGCCCGGTTTCTTTAAACAATAGATGTTCGATGAAGTGTGCGAGGCCTTCCTGCTCGGGTGTTTCATCGCGCGAGCCGGCGTTTATAAGCAAACAACAATGTGCAATGGCCGATTTTACGGGGTGGTGCAGTATACGTATGCCGTTAGGTAGGGTATAAACCTGATATTCCATAATTAATTTACAAAGATACTGTTATTTAGAGCCATATATTTTATGCTTATTAGGTAGCTTTGTAGCATGAACGTAAAAGTTGTAGATCTTGAGTTTGAACCCCTTATTACACACGAAACCATCCAAAAACGTGTAGCGGTAATTGCCGCAGAAATTAATAAAGAATACGAAGGCAAATTGCCCGTTTTTTTAGGCGTATTAAACGGCAGCTTTTTATTTATTGCCGACCTGATGAAAGAGGTTACCATCCCATGCGAGGTCACATTTACCAAACTGGCATCTTACTTCGGTGGCACTTCGAGCAGCCGTACCGTAAGAAATGACATCGATTTGGGCGTTGATATCGAAGGTCGCCACGTAATTATTGTGGAAGACATCATAGACTCAGGAAACACACTGGCTTATTTAATAGAACGTTTAAAGGTTTTTAAACCGGCATCGCTTAAAGTATGTACTTTGTTATCTAAAACCTCGGCCATCGAGATTTTTATCCAGGAGCTTACCTATGTGGGTTTCGAAATTGAAAACGAATTTGTAGTTGGATACGGTTTAGATTACAAAGAACAAGGCCGTAACCTGAAAGATATATATAGACTGGTTAGCGCATAAATGCCATGATGAGACCTGCTGCAGCTTTAATGGTGTTAATATTAATATCATGTGAAAAGCAGGCTGCAGTTACAGTTTCTACTACATCAATCCCATTTGCTAATGTGGTAATACTGGGCAATAGTATTACCTATTCGCCGCCCAGCACTTCTTTAAACTGGACCAGTAATTGGGGAATGGCAGCAACTACTGCCGATAATGATTTTGTACACCTGCTAACCACCCGGTTTCGGCAGATAAATAGTAAATGTATTGTACAGGCAAAAAATATTGCCTCGTTTGAAACCAACTACGATACGTATGATTTTGATGCAGAATTGAAATTATATAGAGACAGTAAGCCCGATTTGCTCATCCTGCGAATAGGCGAAAACGTATCAGCTTCATTTGATTCTGTTGAATTTGCAAAGCGTTACCAGGCGTTGATTGTTTATATAAAGACGAATAACCCAAATTTAAGGATATTGGCAGTCGGCTCTTTTTGGCCCGACCATAGTTATATTGATGAAATTATGAACCGGTACACACCCTTTATCTCTTTAGCTGTGCTTGGTGCAGACCGAAGCAATTATTCTTATGATAGAACAGACCTTGTTGCCGCCGTACAACAGCACCCGGGAGATAAGGGTATGAAAGCCATTGCCGATATGATATGGGGCAAGGTACAGATGATGAAATAGTTAGTTAACTACCTCACCTGTTAATTCGGTCAACAATTCAACCGCTCTCGCTATAGTAGATACGCCTTCAAAACTTATACGAAGCGTGTTTTTAACTTCCTTCATATTAATTTTACGGGGGTTGTATTGAACGTATGTTAACACCTGCCTAAAGGCGTCAGTCTCAAAATATGGCGATTGCTGGTTGCTGATAAAGTAACCACGCAACACATTCTTTTTAAGCGAAATTTTCTCAAAGCCTATTGCCTTACCCAGCCATTGCAGGCGCACAGTATTTAGGAGGTCGTTTACCTGGTGTGGTACAGGGCCGAAGCGGTCTGTCAATTGTTGTTCGAAGGCAATTAGCTGTATTTCGTTCTCCAACTTAGATATTTCTGTATATAAATTATAACGCTCGGCAATATTGGTTACATACTCGTCGGGTATTAGAATCTCGAGATCGGTATCTATTTGGGTAAAGGATATAAACGGCCGGGGTTTCTCGTCCTGAAACAGGTCTTTAAACTCATCGTCCTTTAATTCCTGTATGGCTTCGTCCAAAATTTTGTGATACATATCAAAACCGATCTCGGCAATAAACCCGCTTTGCTCGGCGCCCAACAAGTTTCCGCTGCCGCGGATATCCAGATCGCGCATGGCTACGTTAAAGCCGCTGCCCAATTCAGAGAATTCTTCAATAGCGCTTAAGCGCTTGCGGGCTTCGGGCGTTAAAGTTGATAATGGCGGACTCAATAAATAACAAAATGCCTTTTTATTGCTTCGCCCCACACGGCCGCGCATCTGGTGCAAATCGCTCAAGCCAAACATATGGGCGTGGTTGATGATGATGGTGTTGGCATTAGGAATGTCCAAGCCCGCTTCAATAATAGTAGTGGCAACCAGTACATCGTACTCGTGGCCCACAAATTTCAGCATTACATCTTCCAGATCATCACCCTCCAGCTGACCGTGGGCAATACCAATGCGTGCTTTAGGAACCAGCTTGCGAATCATACCACCCAGTTGGGTTAAATCGGCCACCCGGTTATGGATAAAGAAAATCTGACCGCCGCGATCTATTTCGTATTCAACGGCTTCTTTAATCAGCTTATCGTTAAATACATGTAGCTCGGTAACAACTGGCTGGCGGTTTGGTGGCGGAGTAGATATGATAGATAAATCTCGTGCGCCCATTAACGAGAAATGCAGCGTACGCGGGATAGGTGTGGCCGTCAACGTCAGCGTATCTACATTCACACGCATCTGTTTCAGTTTCTCTTTGGTTGATACACCAAACTTCTGCTCCTCATCAATAATCATGAGGCCAAGGTCTTTAAACTTAACATCCTTACTTACCAGGCGATGGGTACCTATGATGATATCAACCTTACCTTCGGCCAGTTTAGCCAAAGTATCCTTAATCTGCTTGCTGGTTTTAAAACGATTAATGTAATCGATATTGCAAGGGAAGCCCTTCAGTCGGTCTGTAAAAGTTTTATGGTGCTGTGCTGCCAGGATGGTTGTTGGTACTAATACGGCAACCTGCTTACTATCGGCCACAGCCTTAAATGCGGCACGGATAGCCACCTCTGTTTTACCGAAACCCACATCGCCGCAAATAAGGCGGTCCATTGGGTGCGGCGATTCCATATCTTTTTTGAAATCGGCAGTGGCCTTTTCCTGGTCGGGGGTATCCTCGTAAATAAAGGAAGCCTCCAGCTCGGTCTGCAAATAACTATCGGGATGGAAAGCCGTTCCTTTTTGTGCCTTACGTATAGCGTAAAGCTTAATGAGGTCGCGGGCTATGTCTTTAACTTTTTTTTTTGTGGTTCTCTTTAGCTTTTCCCAGGTATCGGTTCCAAGCTTATTCATCTTGGGCACCATCCCTTCTTTGCCGCTGTACTTAGAAATGCGGTTAAGCGAGTTGATGTTCACATACAGCAAATCATTATCGGCATAGATAAGCCTGATCATTTCCTGCATTTTGCCGGTTACTTCCACTTTTTCCAGGCCGGCGTATTTACCTATACCGTGATCTATGTGGGTAACGTAATCGCCCGGTTTTAAATCGCGAAGCTCTTTTAGGGTGATGGCCTGTGTACGCTGGTAGCCTTTGCGCAGTTTATACTTATAATAACGATCGAATATCTGGTGATCGGTATAGCAGGCAATTTTCTGCTCCCGATCTATAAAACCTTCGCGTAACGAAATATTAATGGGCGTAAACTGTACCGTTTTATCAATATCTTCAAAAATTGCATATAAACGCTCTACCTGTTTGGCCGAGTCTGTTAATATGAAATTCTCGATTTTATCAACCTCATTGTTTTTGATATTGTGGATCAGCAGGCTGAAATCCTTATTGAACGATGGCTGCGGGCGAATCTCGAAGTTGAAAGCATTAGCGCCTTCATAAAAAAACTGCTTGCCATATTCTACAACCGCAAAATCATATAATTGATCGGCAATCAGTTTATCATCAGTAAAACCGAATTTTGGATCGATCCAATCCGGGTTCTGATTTTTTTCTTCGGCCGATAGTGCTTTCCACAGCTGGGTCGCTTTTTTGTAACCATCGCGGATCACATCCAGCGTAAATTGTACATCCTTGATCCAGATCTGGGTGCCCTTTTCGGCGTACTCCAGCAGCGAAATATTATTCTCTGTTAAAAACTTCGACTGTACATTGGGTACAATCGTAATGCTTTTCATCTGCTCGATAGAAAGCTGGCTCTCTACCTCAAATGTGCGGATGGTTTCAATAAAATCGCCGAAAAACTCTACCCGATAAGGCAGATCATGCGAGAAAGAAAAGATGTCTACAATGCCGCCCCGTACAGAAAACTGGCCGGGTTCGTACACAAATTCAACACGTTCAAAATCATACTCGATTAAAAACTCATTGATAAACTCGATGCTCAGATTATTCTGAACTGCAATTTCCAGTGTGTTTTTTTCGAGCGAAGCACGGTCGATCACCTTTTCGGCCAATGCTTCAGGGTAAGTAACGATCAATCGACCAACTGATGAAGTATGGTTCAAATCATTCAAAACCTCGGCACGGGCCAGCACATTGCTGCTATCGGGCTGGGTAAATTCAAATGCTTTGCGGTACGATGATGGAAAAAGTAGAACTTCCTGACCTGTCAGGTTTTCCAGGTCTGCCTGCATGTAGCTGGCTTCTTCGCGGTCGGGCAGCACAAATATCATGTGCTGGTGCTGCAAAAACCACAGTGCCACGGCCACAGTTGCATCGCTGGATCCAACAAGGCCACGTAATTGTATGCGGGGATTTTTGGATGCATTAAGTGCTTTCGCAACATCCTGCACCCGGCTATCGCCTTTATAACGGTCTAATATATCTCGGATATTCAAAACGATACAAATATAAGCAAAAACGAGGCCTAAAAATAGTGAGTGGTGAAGGGTTAAACTAAATCCGTTCTAAAGGCGACCTAATTAGCATAAGTCCATACCTGGTTTTACCCCTTATTAAAGTTTCTGCGAAGAGCACTATCAGTAGTTTTCCCCTTTAAAAGGGGAAGACAGTGGCATTGCTAATACTACTGCCTTTAACAAGGGGTATAAATTGTAAAAGTTAAAACGATTCTATTCGTATACATTCCGGCAAAGATAGGTCTTGCATAAAAATCATCCGTTAAAACAAACAATCTGCTGACAAAAAACCTTTTACATAAGCCGATGCGATCGGCAATCAATCATAAAACTTTAACCAGACAGATACTATCATGAAAAATGCATTGCAATCGGGATTAATTATAGGGATACTCAGCGGCTTATGGCTATTTATTATGCGCTGGGCCGGATATACTACTTTTAACGATCAGGTTTCACCTATCGAATACATTTCGATAGTGATCCCAATCATCGGTTTATATTTTGGTGTTCGCAGCTACCGCGATAAAGAATTAAAAGGCCAGATGGGCTTTTTGGAGGCTTTAGTGCAAGGATTTAAAATATTAATAGTAGGAGGTATTTTTACGGTGTTTGTGGGTATAGTTTATATTAACTATATCGCTGCCGAAAGTAATTTTCGCGATTTTTCGGGCCGTATATTTGGTGCTTTGCTTATCGGTTTGTTATCTTGTTTGGCGGTTTCGCTATTGCTGATGACGAAGCCCGAAAAAGTAGACTAATGTGCTAAAAAGAAACTTCGAATTAATATTCTGGATAATGGCTATCGTGGCGCTGGGTGTATGTAACCCGGCTTCCGATAGCCATTTTACGTTATGCCCGCTTAAGCTGATGGGTTTTAACTGGTGCCCGGGTTGCGGTATGGGGCATGCCATTGCATATCTTTTGCATGGCGATATTAAAAGCTCATTTAAAGCACATTGGCTGGGCATACCGGCACTTGCTGCAATTTTATACAGGATCTGTAACTTAATTTACCTTAGAACATCTAAATTTAGAACATACAAACCTTTTGATTATGAGCATTAACCCTTTCACCACACTTCCAGGAGCAACTTTCGAAGAAATAAATTTTTTGCAGCACATTACAACAGGGCTTAGCGAAACCCAGATGCAAAACTTTTTAAACATTTATTATAACAGGCGTAAAAGCCCGCAAGACATTATGATATTTATTTTATTAGGCTTTATTGGCATTGCCGGAGTACATAAGTTTTTAACAGGAAATATAGTAATGGGCATACTTTACCTGTTTTCTGCAGGGTTTTGTTTTATCATGACCATTATAGACCTGATTAACTACAAGACCTTAACAAACGAATACAATGAAAAAATGGCTTACGAAAGCGTATCAATAGCAAAAATGAACCCATAATACCGACTTATTTTTGATTCATAATTTGGAGGTGGAAGATATGCTAACTAAATTGCCACTTACTTATGAAATTAGCAGAACTAACCAACTACCTCGAAAGCCTTGCACCACTTGCTTACCAGGAAGATTACGATAACTCGGGCCTGATTGTTGGCCACCCGGAGCAGGAGGTTAACCAGGCATTAATTTCGCTCGATTGTACCGAAGCCGTAGTTGATGAGGCTATTGCTAAAAATTGCCAGGTAATCATTTCGCATCATCCCATCGTTTTTAAGGGACTTAAAAAGTTTAATGGCAAAACATACGTGGAGCGCGTGGTAGAGAAAGCCATACGCCACGGCATTGCTTTGTATGCTATACATACGAATCTCGACAGCGTAAGCAACGGCGTTAATGCACGAATTTGCCAGGTATTAGGTTTGCAGAACTGCCATATCCTTTCGCCCAAGCCAAACCTGTTAAAAAAACTGGTTACCTATGTGCCGCAGGCACAAGCCGATGAAGTTCGCGATGCCTTGTTTAAAGCAGGTGCAGGCCATATCGGTAATTATAGCGAATGCAGTTTTAATAATGAAGGCACCGGTACATTTAAAGCCGGGGCTGGAATTAATCCTTATGTAGGCGAAGTCGGTCAACAACATATGGAGCAAGAAATACGTATAGAAACCATTTACCCGGCACAACTGGAAAGTAAAGTTTTAATGGCGTTGTTTCTTGCTCATCCATACGAAGAGGTGGCATACGACCTTTATCATTTAACCAATCAGTACAAACAGGTAGGGGCAGGGATGGTAGGCGAACTGGCATCGCCCATGAGTGAGGATGAATTTTTGCGCCATGTGAAATTTAATATGAAAGCACAGGTAATAAGGCATACTGAACTGCGTGGAAAAAGCGTTAAGAAGATAGCTGTTTGCGGAGGCTCGGGAGGCTTTTTATTGAAGCAGGCCATAGCCGCCGGAGCAGATGTTTTTATCACGGCTGACTATAAGTACCACGAGTTTTTTGATGCTGAAAGAAAGATAGTAATTGCCGACATCGGACATTTTGAAAGTGAGCAGTTTACGCAGCATTTATTATATGAAATTATTCAAAATAAATTCACTAACTTTGCCGTCCGTTTAACAGAAATTA
Organism: Sphingobacteriaceae bacterium; assembly: GCA_903644075.1. GTDB lineage: Bacteria > Bacteroidota > Bacteroidia > Sphingobacteriales > Sphingobacteriaceae > Mucilaginibacter. Next base: position 9,745 of record CAHJXH010000010.1, read on the forward strand.
ATACAAACCCCATAAAATATTTTATTTGATGGAACAAACCATAGAACAGAAACTGAAAGGTTTATACGAACTGCAAACCATCCATACTAAAATTGACAAAATCCGTCAGGTTAGAGGTGAATTGCCAATGGAAGTTGCAGACCTTGAAGATGATGTAGCCCAACTGGAAACCCGTATCCAAAAGATCAAAGCAGAGCTTGATGATCTGGAAGATGATATCGTAACCCGTAAAAACCTGATCAAAGATGCTCAGGCGAATATCAAGAAATACGAAGGCCAGCTTAGCGATGTTAAAAACAACCGCGAGTACGATGCAATCTCTAAAGAGGTTGAGATTCAGGGTCTGGATATTCAGGTAAGCGAGAAAAAAATCAGAGAGTTTGAGTACGAGATCAGCACCAAAACGCAGATTTACGAAAAAGCTACTGCCGATCTGGATAGCCGTAAAAGTGACCTTGATGCTAAAAAAGCAGAACTGGGTACCATTACTGCCGAAACCCAAAAAGAAGAAGAAGAACTAAATACACAAGCAGAGAAAGCAAAAGAGACCATAGAGCCTCGTTTGTTAACTGCTTACAGCCGTTTACGCGGTAATGCTAAAAATGGTTTAGCAGTTGTAACTATTCAGCGTGATTCTTGCTCTGGTTGCTTTAACCAAATCCCGCCTCAGCGCCAGTCGGATATCCGTCAGCGTAAAAAAATCATTGTTTGCGAACATTGTGGACGTATTCTGGTTGATGAGCAAACAGCGCTCGAAACTGAAACTGTATAAGCAGTTTATTAAAATATTACTAAGGCGCCCATCAAGGCGCCTTTTTTTGTTATGGTAAAAAAATTATTTTTATTAGCTATCTTTTTGCTGGGCTGCTGTCCGGTGTTTGCCAATTTCGATTTTAACAGCAATTGTACGCAGGCCTACGAAAACATTTTAAGCCTAAAATTGAAACGAGCCCGCGTGCTGATTGACCAGGAAAAAGTAACACACCCGGATAATGCGATAACCATACTGCTGGATAATTACTACGATTATTTTTATCTCCTCACTTCGGATAGCAAAGCAGATTACGATCGGCTGAAAGATAACAAAGGTAAACGGATTGATCTGCTGGAAAAAGAGGACGATAAATCCCCTTACTATAATTTTTCCATTGCACAGGTAAACCTGCAATGGGCATTAATCTATAGTCGGTTTGGCGAAAATACTTCGGCCGGGTTTGCCATTAACAAGGCCTATAAGCTGCTGCAATCTAACACTAAAAAATTTCCAGGCTTTATGCCCGATGATATTCCGCTTGGGCTTGTTAATGTATTGCTGGGTTCCCTGCCCGATGGTGCATTAAAAAGCACGCTTGGCTTTCTTGGGATTAAAGGAAATTCGGCAGCTGGTTTAAATATGCTGCAGCAGCTTTCGGTTAAGTTGCCGCATTCGAGCTATGCTATGTATTACGATGAGCTGGTGTTTTATTTAACCTATATCCAGTCGTATGTAATCAATGATAGCAACGCTTATGCAAAAATGCAGCAATATGCCACAGCTATGGATAATGGCAGCCTTAACAAGGCCTATATTAAGGCCTTTGTGGCGCTGCGCACCGGCCACAGCGGCGAGACTATAGATTTACTGCAACATCGCCCTGTGGGGTCGGATTATGCCTCGTACCCATACCTCGATTATTTGCTGGCCACAGCCATGATGAACAGGTTGGATAGTGCGGCCGATAATTACTTTAAAAAATTTCTGAACGAAACCAAAGGCGTAAGCTATGTTAAAGATGCTTACCTGCACCTGGCCTGGGATGCCTTGCTGCACGGCGACGAGCGGCATTATCAAAGCTATATCCAATTGGTAAAAACTAAAGGATATACTTTTAACGATAAAGACAAGCAGGCACTCACCGAAGCCGGTAACCCAACACCCAATGTTGATTTGTTGAAAGCACGATTACTATTTGATGGTGGGTTTTATGATAGGGCCCTAAAGACATTACAGGATAAAAACCCCGCAAGCCTGACGCAGGTGTTTGATAAAACTGATTATTATTATCGTTTGGGCAGGGTATACGATGCATTGGAAAAAGACGATGATGCCATACGTAATTATCAACAAGCCATAAACACAGGCAAGGGAACGCCGTATTACTATGCCCCAACTGCCGCTGTTAAAATTGGCAACATCTACGAACGCCAAAAAAACAAGGCAGAAGCTGTACATTATTACAACATGGCCATCGCCTTTAAAAATCATCAATACGAAAACAGTATTGAGCAGAAGGCAAAGGAAGGGTTGAAGAGAATGGGGTATTAGTTGATTTGATAATTTATTAATGTTTGCAAGAGGCGGGAGCAAGCCAATGCTATTCAAGTATCACTTCCCCGATTTGTCATTGCGAGGAACGAAGCAATCTCGTAGCTATACAGATCGAATAGGTATTGGCGACGAGATTGCCACGCTATCGCTCGCAATGACAAAGGTTTTAAAGGCCTCTTCTTCGGGGAGGGTTGGGAGGGTTTTCAAAACAAACTCGTCTGCCTCCCGCTCTTTGGCGTGAATTGCGTTAAATCATAAGCAGGCATTTCGCGCCCCGCTAAAAACCGGTTACAGGCAATTCGGTAGAGTTGATGAATAGATTCGGCAATGTGCCCATCGCCCACCATGCGGCGGCCGAAATCGCTGTCGTTTATTTTACCTCCGTGGCAGCTGGCAATCATGTTCAGTACCTTTTCAGCTTTGTTGGGGAATGCCTTGTAGATCCAGTCGGTAAAAATATCACCAATGCTGCCGTTTAGGCGCACAATGGTAAAGCCGGCCGCAACTGCGCCACGGTTGGCCGCAGCTCTAATAATATCAGGCATTTCATTGCTGTTTAATCCCGGAATAATAGGCGCCGACATTACCCTTACCGGTATCCCTGCGTTAGAAAGTTTTTCAATGACTGATAAGCGCCCGCTTGCTGTAACTGTTCTTGGCTCGAGCTTTTGACGTAATTGCTCATCGAGCGAGGTGATAGAAACATTTACGTGGATGAGGTTGAGCTTTGCCAGCTCAATCAAAATATCCAGATCGCGCAGTACCAGGTTGTTTTTGGTGATGATACTTACCGGATTTTTATATTGAAGAAAAACCTCCAGCAGTTTGCGGGTGATTTCGAGTTTACGCTCTACCGGCTGATAGCAATCTGTATTGCCCGAGAGCACAATTGGAGTAGGCAGATATCCTCGCTTATTGAAATATTTTTCGAGCAGCTCGGGCGCGTTGTGCTTAACAATGATTTTGCGTTCGAAATCCAGACCGGCGCTAAAGCCATAATATTCGTGGCTGTTACGGGCATAGCAATAAATGCAGCCATGCTCGCATCCCTGGTAAGGGTTAATGGAGAACATATGGCTCAGATCGGGGCTGTTAGATTCGCTTACTATCTTTTTGGCGTTCTCGTGGTAGAACTGGGTAGCCTCATTTTCGAGCAAAGCCTCGTCGAGCCCTTCAGGATGCTGGAGCACATATTTGCTTTTTAGAAACTTGTTGTGGGTGTTTACCTGCGCCCCGCGTCCCTTAAAATATTCGGGATTATCTTCAAACGGCATACAACAAATTTGCTAATTATTTTAGCAAATTTATAATTGTATTAAATTATTTTTTATGGCGTAAAGTACCAGGCCAACCCGGCTTTTAATCTGCAGTTTTTCAAACAGTTGGTCGCGATAGCCATCTACCGTGCGGGCGCTTATGCACATCTGGTCAGCAATTTCTTTGTAGGTAAGCTCTGTTCCGGCTAGTCTTAAAAATTCTATTTCGCGGCTGTTTAACTTGATATGCTCTTTCTGATTCAGGTTTTTAATCAGATGATCTGTAACGAAGGACGGGTAGTATAGCTCGTTATTAGCAACCGTTTTTAGGGCTTGCTCAAACTCGTGCGGTTCCGAATCTTTAAGCAGGTAACCATGTACACCCAGCCTCACCATTTTCAATACCTTATCGGCATCCTGAAACATGGAGAGAATGATGATCTTAACTTCGGGGTTGTTTTTTTTGAGCCATTGGGTAGTGCCAAAACCATCCATCTCGGGCATATTAATATCAAGCAATATAACATCGGGTTTGTTGCCCGCAGTGATATGGCTGATCATTTCCTGTCCATGGGCTGCTTCGAACAAGATATTATAACCAGAAAACTGACCAATTAGCGAGGCTATGCCACTTCTAAAAAGACGGTGGTCATCAACTAATGCTATTTGAGTAATCTGCGTCGGCATACATGTTTTCTAAAAGCGGATCGAGTGCGATCTTAACCGAACATCCATTTCCTGGTGAGCTTTCAATAGTGGCAGTACCCCCAATAAGGGCAGCCCTGTTTTGCAGGTTTTTTAAACCCGACCCACGATGTTCATCCAATATACTAGTCGGAAACCCAACCCCATCATCCGCGATGGTCAAATTAAATACTTTTGGCGAATATAGCAACTCAATTTTTAGCTGCTGTGCATTGGCATGTTTAAGTGCATTATTTACCGTTTCCTGGAATATCCGGAACAATACCAGTTCGTTTTTCTCACCCAATGAAAATGGATCTCCCTCAACATATAAATCGGCTTTTACCAAGCCACTCTTGTTAATGCGTTCGAGTTCGAGAGTTATCGTTTTTTCGAGCCCTGCCGCTTTAATAGTATCAAAGCTCATGCTCTTGGAAAGATCACGCAGATCATTGATAGCTTGCGATAACAATTCGCGGCTTTCTGTAATCTTGGCCTGTGTTTGTTCGGGATCTTTGCTAACCACGCCTAAAGAAAGCTTTACAAAAGAGAGTACCTGGGTAATATTGTCGTGTATCTCACGACTTACATAAGTAAGCGTTTGATCCTGGACTTCAATCTGCGTTTTTAAAATTTCCTGCTTAAGGTTCTGCTCAATAGCTACAACCTTTTGCTGATGCTCAAATGTTTTACGTTGATAGATAAATAAAATAACAACAATGAACAACACAAAGAGTATCAGGATACCAGTTGCTACCGTTAATAAAATCCAAAAATCGAACCCGTCTGACACTAATTGATTGCTTTTTTTGAAACAGCGACACTTTTAATTAATGCCACAAAAATGCATAAATATAAAAGGATATTAGTTAAATACAACAACGGTTTTACCGCGGCATATTGTTGTGATGCGTACATGTGAGCTTTGTTCTGAGCGCTGAACATAACCGTTAGCGGTACCTTGTGCAACTCGGAGTAGTTGAACAGGTATATTTCAGACAGGTGGAATAAAATGCTGAAGCATGAATAAAAGAGAATTGCCGCAGCCACCATAAGTACAAAAACGCTCAATTTTTTGTATTTACCTATTTGATCAAAGATATTGACAATGTAAGCAATAGCCCAGATTATTAACAAAACCCCCTTAGTTACAACAACATAATCTAATAGTACTTTAGCTTGTAACGGAGTGAGCTTAATAAAGAAATATAAATAACAAATGACGAAGCCGAAAAATATAGCTATACTGGCTTTTATTGTTTTTTGAAAAAATAGATAGGTAATATTATAATAAAAAAACCAGGCAAGGCAGGCATATTCAAAGGGGTTGAAGAAGAAAAAAACACCCAAATTATTTCTAAACTTCACCTTAAAATAATAGGCAACACTTTCCTCTACCAAGTTAATTAAAAGAACCAAAGCAATTGGGTACATAATAGTACCCAATCGCTTTGTAAACAATAATAATAACCCTAATAAGGCATCTATTATTAGAATTACCCAATAAGCATACGTCATTCAATAATAAAATTAGATTAATGCGCCACCACCATTAGGCTCACAATCGGGTGGGCATGTGCCTGTTTCATCGTAAACTTCAGTATCAGCTTCGCCGCGCACAATGCTTTTGCTTTGAGCATCTGCACCAATTGCTACAAGCGTATGGCCTACTGGTAAACCAACTGCTTTAATTGTTGGGTCGCTCAATGCCACATGAAGTTTAACGTAATGACAATCCGGTTGATCGATGATTTTTCTTAAATGATCTGCGCTGATTTTAAATGAGTGAATGTGATTATTATCATCACATTTCGTTTTGTAATCAGCAATGATTTTGTGGGCGTGGCTCAAATTAATTTTTGCGCCAACAATTGGAGGTGTTTTACCGTCTGACATTTTTTTGTTTTGTTTTAAGGAGTCAATTGAATATTAATAGGGAATACTTCGGCCGAAAATATGTATTTCGAAGTTATTGTAATTAGCTTGTGTGTTATTTATCGATAATTTCTTCTTCCGTCAACGGAAATTGAAACCCTGATACAATAATACATTTACTAAAAAATAAAAAAATACCGTGTTTTAACGGTATTTGAAGAGTATATAAGGCTAATAAAATATTTTTAAGTATCGCTTATAGAAATTGATGAGGAATTAAAACACAAGGCCTGCGTTTTAGGTTAACATGCCATGCGCCAAATGCTTCAGAATTTACTAAGTAAGCCAATCATCAGGCTGTCAGACAAATACTCATCAAATCCAAATCAAAAAAGGGTTTTTAGCGCATTGTCTGCATTGCAAAAAACCATACTCTCCAACCCTGGTAAACGCGGTTTAATCATTCCGTTTGATAGTAAAGGAGGAAAATTTGTGGTACTATCAGACCAACACAAAGGCGCGCGTGATGATGCGGATGATTTCGCCCTGGCCGAAAATAATTACCTGGCCGCATTGGATTATTACAACCAAAACAACTTTACCTACATTAACCTGGGCGATAGTGAAGAGCTATGGGAAAATTTGTTTTTAACCGTTAAGCATCATAACAAAGCCACCTTCGAGAAAGAAAAACTATTTCTGGACCGAAATGCTTTTGTAAAAATTTTCGGCAATCACGATTTGTATTGGGATAATGATCCGCTGGCTCCGGTAAGCCTGTACCAGATCTATGGTAAGTCCATCAATATTTACGAAGGCATAATTCTGCAGACTACCATTAAAGGCAAACCACTCAACATCTACATGACCCATGGCCACCAGGGCGATTTGCAGAGCGATGGTAACTGGTTTAGCAAATGGTTTGTTTCAAATGTATGGGCGCCGGTGCAATCGTATTTAAAGATCAATCCCAATACACCGGCCAATAACGATGACCTGAAGACTGCCCATAACCAGATGATGTACGAGTGGAGTGCTAAACAACAAAATACCGTGTTAATTACCGGGCATACCCATCAACCGGTATTTCAATCATTAACACACATCGAAAGCTTGTATATCCAACGGGCGCGGGCAAAGAAAGCTAATGACATAGCGGCTATAAACCAATTGGAGGCAGAGATTACCAAACGCCATTTAAAGAACGACAGTTCGCTAAACTTTACAGGTTATCGCCCAACGTATTTTAACAGCGGCTGTTGTTGTTTTGATGATGGTGATATTACGGGGATAGAGATAGCAGATGGTTTTATCCGCCTGATAAAATGGGAGTATGACAAGGATAAGAATAGTGCACGCGAAGTATTGGAAGAGCGCGATTTGGAAGCTTTATTAAATGAAATGGAAGCTAAGGCTTAAGATTAGCCATCTAAAAGAAAAACAAAAATTTCTTTAGGGCCGTGTGCTCCTAATACCAGGGTTTTCTCAATATCAGCAGTACGGCTTGGGCCTGTAACAACTGAAAGCATAGATGGCAGTTGCACACCATATTTTTGCTTGATGATGTTAAAGCCATCTTTCAAATCTACCACCAATTGCGAGGTATAGGCCAGTACAATATGTATGGGCGGGTAGATACTTAACCTGCGGCCGGCCATATCTGCATTAGAAATCAGAATGCTGCCATTGCGGGCAATCAGGGCTTCACAAAGTGTAAAACCAACTTCAGATTGTTCAAAATTTTTGTCGGTTTCGTAGTACGGATATTCATAACGTTCTAACATGGCCTGCAGGGCGGGTTCCCAGCAATATATTTTATGCCAGTTGCGCTCTTCGGCTAAGGTGAGCAGGTTGTCTATAAATTGAATTTCGTCCTCACAAAACACAAACTGACCGGCAGCTGCGGTAAATTGCTCTGCAAACATTACCTCTGGTAGTTCTTCTGTTGCGGGGTAAATAGGCAGCTCCTCAAGGTTAGGGTAGGGGTTGTCCCTTTTCTCCAGCAAGGCTTTACGTATTTTTTTGAGCAGCCGTTCTTTCGGTGTAATGTTGTTACTCATCCTTTTAAAATAAAAAAGCCATTATGCGCAGGCATAATGGCTTTTTGGTTATTTAAAACTTATGGTTTTTCGGTGCCTTCAATATTGCTGCCGGCCGGGTTGGTTACCGATTCAGGGATCGCATTATTGTCAACATCAGGGTTTAAAGCCGCTTCGCCGTTCACAAACTTGTCGTAAGCGGTACGGTTATCAAAAGGGCGTTTACCTAATAATTCTTCTAAGTCAGACTGGAACAATACTTCTTTCTCCAATAACTTGGCAGCAAGCAATTCCAGGCCAGAGCGTTTCTCAATCAACAGATCTTTGGTGCGTTGGTAAACTGAATCAATCAATCCACGTACTTCATGGTCAATCAGTTCGGCAGTAGTATCAGAGTAAGGTTTGTTAAACTGATATTCGCCTTGCGGATCGTAGAAAGATACGTTACCAACCTTATCATTCATACCGTAGATTTTCACCATGGCATAAGCTAATTTGGTAATGCGCTCTAAATCGCTCAATGCACCGGTTGAGATTTTACCGAAAACGATATCCTCAGCAACACGGCCACCCATTGATACCACCATTTCGTCTTTCAACTGCTCGGTAGTATGTAAAAACTGCTCACGCGGTAAATACTGGGCATAACCTAATGCGGCAACACCACGTGGAACGATAGATACTTTAACCAATGGATCGGCATGTTCCAGGAACCAACCTGCAATAGCGTGGCCGGCTTCGTGGTATGCCACAATGCGTTTCTCTTCTGGCGAAATAATTTTGTTTTTCTTTTCTAAACCACCAATCACACGGTCAATCGCATCCTGGAAGTCTTGCATATCAACAGCTGTTTTATCACGACGCGCAGCAATCAGCGCAGCTTCGTTACAAACGTTAGCAATCTCGGCACCCGCAAAGCCAGGTGTTTGTGCCGATAGTTTTTTAGCATCAACTTCTTCAGATAGTTTTAACGGACCTAAGTGAACTTTGAAGATCTGCTCACGACCAACCAAATCCGGTTTATCGATAGAAATCTGTCTGTCGAAACGTCCCGGGCGCAGTAATGCAGAATCCAGTACATCAGGACGGTTGGTAGCAGCAAGGATAATAATACCAGAGTCGGTACCGAAACCATCCATTTCAACCAATAATTGGTTCAGAGTGTTTTCGCGCTCATCATTACCACCTACAATATTGTTTTTACCACGGGCGCGGCCAATGGCATCAATCTCATCAATAAAGATGATACAAGGCGCTTTGTCTTTTGCCTGGCGGAACAGATCACGAACGCGTGATGCACCCACACCCACAAACATCTCCACAAAGTCGGAACCCGACAGGGAGAAGAACGGCACCTGAGCTTCACCTGCAACAGCTTTAGCCATTAAGGTTTTACCAGTACCCGGCGAACCTACCAATAAGGCTCCTTTAGGTATTTTACCACCCAGGTTAGTGTATTTTTTAGGATTTTTAAGGAAATCTACAATTTCCATTACCTCTTCTTTTGCTTCCTGTAAGCCGGCAACATCATTAAAGGTTACGTTAACCTGGGCTTCTTTATCAAACAAAGTAGCTTTTGATTTACCAATGCTGAAGATCTGACCGCCCGGGCCACCACCGGCACCACCACTCATGCGGCGCATAATGTATAACCAAACTACAGCAAAAAGCACCATGATAATAACGCCTTGCACTAACCAGTTTGATAGCAGGCTTTCGTGCTGCTCAAACTGTATTAAAGTTTTTTGCGAATCTGGCAGGTCTTTTTCTACAGCGGCTACGGTTTGCTTTAAGCTCTCGAAAGATGCATCAGAAAAAGTATACTGCGGGCCGCTTTGCGTGCTTAACGAGCGTTGGGCTTTAATGTCGTTGTATTCGGGTTTATTTATAGCCTCTTTCTTAATGTAAACATCGGCAATAACCAGGTCACCGTTTTTGTAGGCCACAATATGGTCAACATCATGGTTCTTCAACATTTCGTTTTGGAAACGCTGCGATGTAATTGGTTTGCCACTATTACCGTTAATAAGGTACGATACTACAATTAACCCTAATATCAGAACGGCATACAGCCACACTATGTTAAACTTAGGCGGCTTTGGTGTAATTTTTTTATTTGAAATTTTACGAATAGTCTTAGGCTTTTCGGATTTACTTTCTTTCATGTTTTATATTTCAGCTCAAACAGATGTAATCTATAATTAATTAACAGGGGAAAAATAAACTGGCAGATATTACAGTTTAAGCGCTTTGGTAAAATTTAATTTCGGCATCGCCCCACAAATCCTCTACACCATAAAATTCTCGTTTATCGGTTCTGAAGATATGGACCACTACATCAATATAATCGAGCAGTATCCACTCACTGTGTACAAGGCCTTCTTTACGCCAGGGTTCTTGTTGTGTGGCTTTAAAAATCTCTTCTTCTACGCTATTGGCAATTGCTTTAACCTGGGTACTTGAATCAGCATGGCAGATTACAAAATAATCTGACACGGAACTGAATATATTACGAAGATCTAATCTGACAATTTCATTTCCCTTTTTTTCCTGCATGCCATGTATGGCAAGTTCAGAAATGTAAGCGGATTCTTGTATCGCTTTGTTTTTTACCATCAAAAAGAATTAGTTTTGAACGATTTGATTTAATAACGTTTATACTTTGCAAAATAACATATTTTCAGGATTATTTGTTGGACAAAATTTAGTCACCCTGAAAGAAGTAGATTCTACAAATACTTTTCTCAAAAATTTAGCGTCAAATTCCAAGCCATTACCCGAAGGAACGGTCATTATGGCAGAGAATCAGTACGCTGGCCGGGGCCAACAACAGAACCGCTGGTTTACAGAAGCCGGCAAAAACCTCTCTTTCAGCATATTACTTAAACCCACATTTTTACTTTTAAATGATCAATTTGCCTTAACACAGGCTATCAGTTTAGGAGTCGCTAAAGCGTTGTCACATGTTACAGGTGAGGGAATAAAAATTAAATGGCCGAATGATATCTATTATAATAACCGCAAGCTGGGCGGCATCCTGATAGAGAATATGGTGCAGGGAGCGCAGATTAACAACTCGGTTATTGGCATAGGCCTCAATATAAACCAGGAGCAGTTTCCCGAGTATTTACCAAACGCCACATCGCTAAGGCAAATCTTACATAGAGATTATGATTTGAAAGCTTTATTATCAGAAATTTGCGGCTGTATAGAAGCATACTATTTGCAATTAAAAGCAGGAAAGGCTGCTGAAATAAAACAGGAGTACCTGTCGTTCTTGTTCGGGCTAAACGAAACGCGAAATTTCCGGTCGAATGGAGAAATGTTTGAAGGCCGTATTACAGGTGTTACTGAAAGAGGTTTGCTGAAAATACAAAGCGGTGAAATCGAGAACGAATACAATTTAAAAGAAGTAGAATTTTTAATCAATTAAGCTATATATGAAAAAAATAATGTCAGCCCTGTTTGTGCTGTTTTTGTACACAGGCGTTCAGGCACAAATATTAACCCCGGTAAAATGGAGTTATGCAGCTAAAAGAATCAGCGCCACCGAGGCTGTTGTTTTTATGAAAGCCACTATTGATAACGGCTGGCACATTTATTCGCAAACTGTAAAAGATGGCGGACCAATTAAAACGGACTTTAAATTTACCCCATCTAAAGCATATACCCTGGTTGGCAAAACCATTGAACCAACCCCGGTAACTAAATTCGAAACTGCATTTAAAATGAATGTAAGCTATTTCGAAAAAGAAGTTGTTTTTCAGCAAAAAGTTAAACTAACATCACCAAACGCAACGGTTGTTAAAGGCCAGTTAGAATATATGACCTGTAACGATCACCAGTGCCTGCCACCAGAGGATGTAGATTTTAGTGTTACTATCAGCAAATAATTAAAGCAGTTACACCAGAAATCGTCATGAAAAATACGCTTAAGCGTTTCTTTAGAGCGGGTATTATCCCGGCAATTATTATAACGCTTATTTTAAGTTTAGGAGTTAGTGGTTCTGCCCGCGCAGCACAAGCTGATACCAGCGGTGTGGTATTTACAACCATACCGACTGCCGCCGATAGTATTGCCGCACAAAAAAAACTGCAAAAACCAACTGCTATAAAAGCTGCAGGTGCAACCATCGCTAAAAACGAAGAAAAACCTAAAACACTTTGGCAAATATTTATTGAAGGTTTTGTGGGGGGCTTTGCGGCCTTGTTAATGCCTTGTATTTATCCGTTACTGCCGTTAACAGTTAGCTTTTTCACTAAAAAAGCAGGCAGCAGGCAAAAGGCAGTTTTTCAGTCCTTAATATATGGGATCTCTATTATTGTGATCTATGTATCGCTGGGTTTTATAATTACGCTATGTTTTGGTTCTGATGCTTTAAACGCTTTAGCAACCAATGGCATATTTAATATGTTCTTCTTCCTGTTGCTGGTAACGTTTGGCGCATCTTTCCTGGGTGCGTTTGAACTAACTTTGCCAAGCTCGCTGGCTAATAAGCTGGATGAGAACTCTGATAAAGGCGGGATGACAGGCATCTTCTTTATGGCTGCTACATTGGTAGTGGTATCCTTCTCTTGTACTGGCCCTATTATCGGTAGTTTACTGGTTAGTGCAGCAACCAAAGGCGAAAGGCTTGGCCCGGCTGTAGGTATGCTTGGTTTCTCATCAGCATTAGCTATTCCGTTTACGCTGTTTGCATTGTTTCCTTCGGCATTGAAAACCCTGCCAAAATCGGGCGGCTGGTTAAACAGCGTGAAGGTTGTATTGGGCTTTTTAGAATTAGCTTTCGCTTTAAAATTCCTTTCAAATGTGGATCTGGCTTATCACTGGAACTGGTTTGATCGTGAAGTGTTCCTTTCATTATGGATTGCTATCGGCGTAATGCTGTTCTTATATTTAATAGGCAAGATCAAATTTTCGCATGATAGTCCGGTTGAACACCTGTCCGTATTCCGCACGTTTTTATCTATTGTGGTATTTGCCTTCGTAATGTTTATGATCCCTGGTTTATGGGGAGCACCATTAAAAGTGATCAGCGGATTTTTGCCTCCGCCTGCAACACAGGATTTTTACCTGACTAATGGCGGCAACGGTTCATCTGATGCAGCTCCGCAACAAACTGTATCAATAAAAGACAAAAAATATGAAGACCTGTTCCGCCGTGGTAAACACGCGGGATTGAACGAGTGGTACGATTACGACCAGGCCTTACAGATATCGAAAGAATTAAAGAAACCTGTAATTATTGATTTTACTGGTTGGAACTGTGCCAACTGCCGCAAAATGGAGCAAGAGGTATGGTCGAACCCGGAGGTACACAAGCGGTTACAAAATGATTTTGTATTGCTGGAGCTTTATGTTGACGAAAAGCAGGAACTGCCCAAAGAGCAACAAACCATATCTTCTTTCAGCGGAAAGAAGATAAATACCATCGGGAATAAAAACAGTGATTACGAAGCTTCAAAATTTAATGTAAATTCGCAGCCGTATTACGTTATCATCAATGCCAAAGGCGATGTATTGGTACCGCCACAAGGCGCAAATTATAGCGTAGACAATTATATTAAGTTTTTAGACAGCGGAAAGGCTGCTTTCCAGAATAACAATGGCTCAAATTAAAAACGTAGGTGTTTATACCTCGGGTGGCGATTCGCCCGGCATGAATGCTGCCATCAGGGCAGTTGTACGAACGGCATTATATCATGATTTACAGGTAACCGGTATCCGCCGGGGTTACGAAGGTATGATCAATGGCGATCTGTTCTCGATGGACCGCAAATCTGTTGCTAACATTATACAACGCGGCGGTACTATTTTAAAAACAGCCCGCAGCGAACAATTTAAAACCCCGGAAGGCCGTCAGCTTGCTTACGATAACCTGAAGAAAAACAACATTGATGCCTTAGTAGGTATTGGAGGTGATGGTACTTTTACGGGCGCAAAAGTTTTCGGTAAGGAGTTTGATATCCCGGTTATCGGTTTGCCTGGTACCATTGATAACGATTTAGTAGGTACCGATTTTACCATAGGTTACGATACAGCTATTAATACGGTTATTGACGCGGTTGATAAAATTCGCGACACGGCAGAATCACACGATCGATTATTCATTGTTGAGGTAATGGGCCGCGACTCGGGCTTAATTGCACTGCGTACCGGTATTGCAGTAGGAGCAGAGGCAATCCTGATCCCCGAAACTAAAACAGATTTAAACGCCCTGTACCACAAACTGGAACAAGGCCGCAGAGATAAATCATCAAAAATTGTAATTGTTGCCGAAGGCGAAGAAGCCGGTGGTGCATTCGAGATCGGCCGTTTAATAAAAGACCGTTTCCCGAACTACGATACCCGTGTATCTGTATTGGGCCACATCCAGCGTGGCGGCCGCCCAAGCTGCCAGGACCGTGTACTGGCCAGCCGTGTAGGCGTTGCCGCAATTGAAGGTTTATTAGCCGGACATCGTAATGAGATGGTGGGTATCATCAACGGCGAAGTTGCTTTTACTCCATTTGAAAATGCAATTAAGCACTTCATCGAGATTAACCCTAATTTCTTGAAAATAGTAGATATCCTTTCTTTGTAAAGGGAATCAGGAATCGAGAGTCGAGAATCAAGACAGAATTCGGAAAATTCTGATCCAAGATAAAATAAAGGCGTTAAGCGAAAGCTCAACGCCTTTTGTATTTAACCATACTTGTCATTCAGAACGAAGTGAAGAATCTTCGGCGCCATAAATGATGCTCTGCAGATCGAAGAAGATTTTTCGCTATTGTTCGAAATAACAAAAGGCTCGCAAACATTTAACCTTATTCATCATAACAAGCACCATTAAATGTCAATGGTGTCGAAGTTGAACTTAGTTTAAAAGAAACGTTTATACTATTGCCAGAATAGGTTCCCGACCAGCTATAAACCAAGTCATAATCATTGTCGTTAATATCTGCATTATAAATTGCAGCAACATGCCCGGTTTCGTCACCATAAGCATCATACTCATGCCCATTCTTGGCAAAAAAGCCGATATGTGCATAATATTTGCGCTTAGCAAGGTTATGAAAATTTGAATTTGTTGTAAAACTGGTGAGTAGAAAAAACAGCCCTGCTGCAAGAAACATTTTTGTTTTCATAATAAATTGTAATAAGGTGTTAAGTATAAGTTGTTATAAAGCTATAAACTTTAATTAATAATTACAAGCCATTCGCTAAGGTTATTAATTTGTTTTCAATCAATTGAGCGTTTTCCATTAAGACCACATACCGAACAGTTTAATGTACTCATAATTAAATCATTGCCAATCATTTCCATATTTAAAATATATTTTTTACCTTTGCAGCCCCGCAGAATATACTCCGGGGACATGTTGAATACATAAACACAAACAATGGCAACTAAAATTAGACTGCAAAGACACGGTAAAAAGGGCAAACCTTTTTATTACATCGTAGTAGCAGACGCCCGTGCACCACGTGACGGCCGTTTCATTGAGCGTATCGGTTCTTATAACCCGAACACAAATCCAGCTACAATCGATATCAATTTCGACAAAACTTTAGACTGGGTTAACAGTGGTGCACAACCAACTGATACCTGCCGTGCTATCCTTTCATACAAAGGTGTACTTTACCGCAAGCACCTACAAGGTGGTGTTGCTAAAGGCGCTTTAACTGCTGAGCAAGCTGACGAGAAATTCCAGGCTTGGTTAGATCAGAAAGATGGTAAAATCACTGGCAAAAAATCAACTTTAACTTCTGCAAAAGAAGAAGCCCGCAAAGCTGCTTTAGCTGCTGAAGCTAAGAAAAAAGAAGACAAAGCCGCTGCAATTGCTGCTAAAAATGCACCTGTTGCCGAAGAAGTTGAAGCTACTGAAGAAGAAGCTCCTGAAACTGAAGCACCAGCTGAAGATTCTGCAGAATAATTTATACTGCACTAATAATTTAAATAGCGAAGTTCTTAACAGTTCTTCGCTATTGCTTTTTAAAAACGTTTGATAATGAAAACCGAAGATACCTTCCGTATAGGCAGCCTGATGAAAACCCGAGGCCTGAAAGGCGAATTTCAACTTTATGTTGATTTTGATGGCTTAGAGGATATTAAGTTCGATGCCTTATTTATTGACGTGGCCGGTAAGCTGGTTCCTTTCTTTGTAAAGTCGATCAAATACCCGCTGCCCAATACTGGTTATTTAAACCTTGATGGGGTTGATACCATTGAAGCCGCTGCCAAGCTGGTAAAGAAAGACGTTTTTTTACCCAATACGCTGAAGCCTGAGGTTGACGAAGAAGAATTTACCCTGATGGACCTGGAAGGCTTTATGGCCATTGATGAAACCCACGGCGAACTGGGTGAGATACTTGAAGTGAATGAGTATCCACAGCAGATTATTGCCACAGTAAACTACAACAGTAAAGAAGTGCTTTTCCCGCTTAATGCCGCCACCATTAAAGGTATCGACATAGAAGGCGGTGAAGTATATCTCGACTTGCCTGAAGGCTTGCTGGATGTGTACATGGACTAAATAAGGGAATCTGGAATCGGGAGTCAAGAATCGAGACCAGTTCTTTCCCCTGCACGTCATTGCGAGGTACGAAGCAATCCCCGATATACAGAGCCGCCCTGTAAAGTTCGCTATTGCTTCGTACCTCGCAATGACGGTTTATTGTCAAAATCCGAAATCGAACATCCGAAGTCCGAAATAAAAATATCGCCTATCTTTGTCTTGTCTCTTGTTTCTAATTTCTTGCATCTAATTTAATTATGATCCGTTTCGATATCCTTACCGTTTTACCCGGCCTGCTCGAAAGCCCCTTTGCGCATTCGATATTGCATCGCGCACAAAAGAAAGGCTTAACGGAAATCCATGTGTATAACCTGCGCGATTACTCGAGCAATAAGCATAAAAGTGTAGACGATTATCCTTATGGTGGTGGCAGCGGCATGGTGATGATGATCGAACCTTTCGCTGTTTGTATTGAAAAACTAAAAGCTGAGCGCGAATACGACGAGGTTATATTTATGACTCCCGATGGTGTTACGTTAAATCAGGGTTTGGCCAATAAATTATCAAGCGTTAAGAACATCATGATTTTATGTGGGCATTACAAGGGCATAGATCAGCGCGTGCGCGATCTGTATGTTACTCGCGAAATGTCGATAGGGGATTATGTGCTATCTGGCGGAGAGCTTCCGGCAGCTATTTTAGTAGATGCGATTGTAAGACTGATCCCTGGCGTACTATCAGATGAAACCTCGGCCCTTTCAGATTCGTTCCAGGACGATATGTTGGATGCCCCGGTGTATACCCGCCCCGCAGACTGGAAAGGCCACAAGGTGCCTGATATCCTGCTGAGCGGTAACACCCCCGAAATTGAGAAATGGCGCTTCGAACAAGCCATGGAACGTACAAAGGCAAGAAGGCCGGATCTTTTAGAGTAGTGTTGATTTGTTGAATAAGTTGACGATGTAGATTGAGTTTGAAAAGAAAACCTAATCAAATATTTGTTGACTGAGTTGACTGGTTGAATAAGTTGAATCGTTTTAACGCAATCAACTTTATAAACTAATCAACAATTCAACTAACACCCAAAATGTTAATTACTTAAATAATGTGGAAAATTTTCGAAACAACTTTTTATTTTCAAAAATTATCCCTATAATTGCAATCCGATTTTTACGGGTTAAAAATCGCTTTAAGAGCTAAGAATCATGGATTTAGTAAAATTTGTTGAAGAGCAGTCAGTAGAAAAAAAGCAGGTTCCTGTGTTTAAAGCAGGTGATACTGTCAGCGTGCACTATAAAATTAGAGAGGGTAACAAAGAGCGTATCCAGGTTTACCAAGGCGTATGTATACAACGTAACAGCGCAGGTACAACTGAAACCTTTACCGTACGTAAAGTATCAAACGGTATCGGTGTAGAACGTATCTTCCCGGTAAACTCACCTAACATTGATAAAATTGATGTTAACAGCCACGGTAAAGTGCGTCGTGCTAAATTGTACTACCTGCGTGCCCTTACCGGTAAAGCAGCTCGTATCAAATCAAAAAGAGTATAAGTTTTATCGCTATATCTTACAAGAGCCTTTCTGTTTTCCAGAAGGGCTTTTTGTTTTGGTTTGAAAGCAACAGTTTTTGCTTTTCATAAAAATGCGCGTCATTGCGAGGAACGAAGCAATCTCAAACCGATTAGCACTTCCTGACATAGCGCAAAAACCACTATCAATGGGTTCTGCTACTATCATTGTCAGTCCCGCTCAATCGTCGCGGGTGGGCTGTTACTTTGTAGCTACAAAGTAACCATACTTAGCGTAGCGATCTCATTAACACCTTAAAAAACAAATTCAAATGTGAATAACGGCTTTTCGGCAAAGGCTTCTTTGCCCACAGGGCCATGCTGCACAGCATTCAGAACAACACAGGCCGGGATCTTTTGCCCAGCTAACGCAACCCACTGGCCTTCCCTTCTGCAAAATCTCCAATGCCTTTTTCCCAACCCACAAGCCACCATTGTTCTGCCCGCTTTTGGCCGATGAAAAGGGAAAGTAGTTTCTCAATTTTGTCATTGCGAGCGATAGCGTGGCAATCTCGTCGCCATACAAATCTGAGATGCCTACGACGAGATTGCCATTTCGAAGCAAGTTCGGGATAAGCTGTAGTTCCTCCTCGCAAGGGCAAATTTTGATATGTCGCTTATAACTGAGCAGATGAACCCTTAATAACCTAATAATTGTGGCCTCTTAATTTTCGGATAGCACAACATTGGCCACAGCACACCCCTCAATAGAAAATTGGGCAGCCACGAGTTCTTTTTGGTTACTTTTTCTTGCGGAAAGAAAAAGTGACATCCACTAACGATCCATAAATCACTCTACCATTCCTAATGGAAAACGAATTTCTGCTTTATTAAAGGTAGTGCGAATCGGTCTGAGATTGCTTCGCTATCGCTCGCAATGACGATGTATATGTGAGGGTTATAAACATAGAAAGCCTCCGCAAATGCAGAGGCTTTCTATAAAAGATCTTAAACAAACAATTAAGCGCCTTTCTTAACTTCATCAGTCTTTTTAACAGACTTATCAGCCGTTGCCTTAGTTGTTTTTTTGCAGCACGATTTTCCGGGTGTGTTGCATTTCATGCCTTTGTCTTTATCTGTTTTGTCGCCTGCAAATGAATTTGCGGCGGCTACAGTAAATACCAAAGCCAGCATTAAAGTAAATTTTCTCATCGGTTTGGGTTTATAATTGGTTAATAAAAGCCCCATTTACGCAGTTAATTCGGCAAGTACGGTGCGGCCACCTTTTACTACCTCACCAAGGTTCACGTTGATCTTGGTTCCTAAAGGTAAAAAAATATCTACTCTCGATCCAAATTTTATGAAGCCAAATTGTTGGCCCTGGTCAACTTTATCCCCTTCTTTTACATACCATACAATACGGCGTGCCATTGCACCTGCAATTTGGCGGAACAATACCGATGTGCCTTTACTGTTTTCGATCACAATAGTGGTACGCTCGTTCTCTGTTGATGATTTTGGATGCCATGCCACCAGGTATTTACCCGGGTGATATTTAAAGTATTTTACTACGCCGCCAATTGGGTTACGGTTAACGTGTACGTTAACCGGCGACATAAATACCGAGATCTGGATACGTTTGTCTTTAAATACTTCGCCTTCTTCTGTTTCTTCAATTACAACCACTTTACCATCTGCAGGGCAAAGTACAGTTTGTTCATCAGTGTTAATAGCGAAGCTTGGGCTGCGGAAAAACTGAACAATAATAATGAACAGCAGTGCCGATAAAATGTAGATGAACCATTTTAAGGCAAAAGCCTGTGGGTAGTAAAACTGTATCACTGCATTTAATACAAAAATGAACAGTACGCACAGGGCAAGGGAGGTATATCCTTCTTTATGAAAAGTCATTTAGAAATAATTTTTTTGCGAAATTACTAATTTGTTATGAAGTACAAGTATGTATAAACAACAGGCGCTGCAAGTAATAGTCCGTCGAAGCGATCGAGCAGCCCGCCGTGGCCTGGCAGTATGCCGCCGCTGTCTTTAATATTTAAGCTGCGTTTAAACATCGATTCAACCAAATCACCCAGTGTGCCTACGCAACCAATAATAATGGCTACAGATACCCATTGGCGCCATTGCAACTCTTTAAAATAGATGCTGATGATAAAACCAACAGCAGCAGCAATAGCAACCCCGCCGAAAAAGCCTTCCCATGTTTTTTTAGGAGAATGGCGTTCGAACAGTTTGGTGCGGCCCAGCCAGCGGCCGGTTAAATAAGCGCCGGTATCATTAGCCCAAAGCATCAGTAAAAAAGCCATAGGCAAATGGCCGTTGAAATAACCATGAATAAAACCTAATGCATGGAAAAAGCAAAATGGTACCACGGCAAATACTAAGCCCAGGTATGTGAAGCCAATATTGGTAAATGGTGTTGCTGATTCTTTGAAGAGCTCGTTTACTAAGATGAGGCACGAAGCAATCGCTATCAGCAATAATAATTTATGGTTTAAAGCCGGCTGCAAATAGTATACTGAAGCTACTGCAGCAAAAATATAAGCCCCGTTTAATAAACCAACTGACAGGTTGGGGGTAATATTGCTTTGCTTAAGCACTTTGTAAAACTCGTGCAGGCACAAAACGGTAAGCAGCAAGTAAAAGCCGGTAAATACATAAGGCCCCAATAAAACGGAGGCCAGCATTACAATGATGAAGAAGAAGCCGGTAATGGCGCGTGTTTTCATATATTAATCTGATTCAGGATCATAATCTCGACCGCTTGGGGAAAGTCTTCCTTATGGATGTAGACTTCGATATTGCCAAAGGTACGGTGTGATGAATCCTGTTTATTAAGGACTACGGCGTCGATATGGTTTTCAATGAGCATTTGCTTAACCATTTCCGACTGATAAAAATTAGTGGAAGTAAAAAATTTAATCCAGTTCTGTTCCATCTGCTGTTAAATTGCTGTTGCCAGCAATCGCAATATTGCGGTAATTAATTAACAAAAGTACGGTAATAATTATGCTAAACACATAGCCGGCCAAACTAAATACGTGTGTATCGTCGGGGCTGGTTTTAATTGTTTTATGCTGATATAAATAAGTAATAATTACGGCGGTACCATTGTTGATAAAGTGTGCCCAGATCGATGTCCAGATGCTGCCGCTCCAATATACAAAATAACCGAAAAATACGCCCAGCATTAGCCTCGGCAAAAAGCCAAAAAATTCCATGTGGAAAGCGCTGAACAATGCCGCGGTGATCCAGATCGCAGCGTGGTGGTTCTTTGTCCAACGGATAAATATGGTTTGTAATGCGCCGCGGAACATCAGTTCTTCAACCACGGCGGTTAATCCGCCAACAAATAATACGGTTTTGATGAGGTCCCAAACCGTATCCATCTTTAATAAGATGTTGGTAGCTTTTTCGGCTTGCTTTTCACTTTCGCGCATCCATTCTTCAATTCCCTTTAAAAACGGCGGAAGCACCAGGCGTTCGTTAATATTGCTGAGCTGCTCCATAATAGGCAGCGACATAAACATGGTAAAGAAAACGAGTACCAACAATTGCAGCGGAAACCTTGCATTTAGTTTTAAATAGCTTTCGGGTTCTTTAACAACTACATAAGCAAAAAACACAGGCACGGCCAATATCGGCATGGTGGTAGTTATAAATTGTATGATCCACAACGCTCGAACATCCTGTGGCCCATCTATTTGCAGCTGTGAAACCTTCATAAACGTGTCAAAATTGTACATTAGCGTAATTACGCCCATCGCAATAAGAAGGCCTATAACAAGCATAACCACCATAACGGCAATAAAAACAAGAAATTGAAACCCCGGTCGCATCTGGCTATAGCCCGTATCTGTCATATTGGTTAATAAAATTTGTATTTTTGTACCGCTTTAAAGATAAGCCATGTCTGTACAAATAGGAAATATTGATTTAGGGGAGTTTCCGCTATTGCTGGCGCCGATGGAAGATGTGAGTGATCCGCCTTTCCGTTACGTGTGTAAGCAAAACGGCGCGGATATGATGTACACTGAGTTTATCTCTTCAGAGGGGTTGATTCGTGATGCAGCAAAAAGCCGTCAGAAACTGGACATTTTTGAATACGAACGCCCGATAGGCATTCAGATTTTCGGCAGCGATATTAACAGTATGCGCTCGGCTACCGAAATTGCCACATTGGCAGGCCCCGATATCATGGATATTAATTACGGCTGCCCTGTAAAACAGGTAGCATGCCGTGGCGCAGGTGCAAGCTTGTTACAGGATATCGACAAAATGGTGGCCATGACCAAAGCGGTTGTTGAAGCTACTCACTTGCCTGTTACCGTTAAAACCCGCTTAGGCTGGGACGATGATACCAAAAATGTTTACGAAGTGGCCGAAAGGTTACAGGATATAGGTATTAAGGCTTTAACCATACACGGCCGCACCCGCGCCCAGATGTATAAAGGCCAGGCTGATTGGGCGCTGATCCGCGATATAAAGAAGAACCCACGCATCCAGATCCCGATTTTTGGCAATGGGGATATTGATTCGCCCGAAAAAGCTGCCCAATGGCGAATGGAATATGAAGTAGACGGCATGATGATCGGCCGCGCGGCTATTGGTTACCCATGGATCTTCCGCGAGATCAAACATTATTTCGCGACCGGCGAACATTTAGACGGGCCAACCATTGCCGAACGTATTGATGTTTGCCGTACCCACCTGGAAAAATCTGTTGCCTGGAAAGGCCCTAAAACG
Organism: Sphingobacteriaceae bacterium; assembly: GCA_903644075.1. Taxonomy (GTDB): domain Bacteria; phylum Bacteroidota; class Bacteroidia; order Sphingobacteriales; family Sphingobacteriaceae; genus Mucilaginibacter. Next base: position 32,680 of record CAHJXH010000010.1, read on the forward strand.
GGCATTTTTGAGATGCGCCGCCACTACGCCAGCTATTTTAAAGGCATCGAAAACTTCAAAGAATTCCGTATGAGACTGGTGCAAGCCGGTACTATTGAGGACGTTGAAGAGATATTAGAGCAAATTCATGACAATTACGCCACAGAGATGGCTTGATTATTGATTGAGGATCAATACATTTGAGGCATAACACGTTACAAACATGGTTACTACAATTACAGATGGTGTAAAGGTTTCTGTAGAAACACAATATCAACCCGAATATTCGAACCCGGCAAACGATCATTATATGTTTGCCTATAAAATAAATATAGAGAACGTTGGCGAAAATACCGTGCAGCTATTACGCCGCCATTGGGAAATTTTTGACTCTAACGGCGAACACCGCGAGGTAGAAGGCGAGGGCGTAGTAGGAGAGCAACCGGTTATTGAACCAGGCAGTTTCCACGAATACATTTCTGGCTGCAATCTAAAAACAGATATGGGCAGCATGAAAGGTGAATATCAAATGGTGCGTACTATAGACAATACACTATTTGATGTAGAGATCCCTAAATTTGATATGGTAGCGCCATACCGCATGAACTAAGAGCTAAAATCAGCATATAAAAAAGCCCTGCTTAATTAATTTAAGTAGGGCTTTTTGTTGGAAGAAAATTTTGTTATTTTTTCAATGTGGTATCAAATAAATTGAGGATACGCTTATACTCATCTGTCCAGCTGCTTGGCTGTACAAAGCCGTGATCTTCTACCGGGTAAGGAGCAAGCGACCAGTTATCCTTGTGCAACTCAATTAAGCGTTGAGTAAGGCGCACAATGTCCTGAAAGTTTACATTCTCGTCAACCATACCGTGTGCCATCAGTAAATGGCCTTTTAATCCGTTAGCGAAATAGATAGGTGAACTGGCTTTGTAAGCTTTCTCATCGTTATAAGGCTCATTCAAAATGTTGGCAGTATAGCCGTGGTTATAATGTGCCCAATCTGTAACAGAACGTAGCGCACCACCGGCGGCAAATACATCAGGCTCGTTAAACATGGCCATCAGGGTAATGAAACCACCGTACGAGCCACCGTATAAACCAACGTGTTTAGGGTTTACGCCATATTTATCAACTAACAATTTAACGCCATCAACCTGGTCGGTTAAATCTTTACCACCCATGTGGCGGTAAATACCGGTGCGCCAGTCGCGGCCGTAGCCAGAGCTGCCAGTGTAGTCGATATCTAATACAGTATACCCCTGCTCAGCCAGTAAATTGTTAAACATATACTCGCGGAAGTACGAGCTCCAGTAATAGTGCACGTTTTGCAGGTATCCGGCACCATGTACAAAAACTACCGCCGGTTTAGCCGGGTCGGCATTGGTTGGTACGTAGAGGCGTGCGTATACATCATTACCATAACGGTTTTTGAAAGTAATTACCTGCGGCTCTCTCCATGGGTAAGCTTTAAACTCGGCAGTGGTTGATTGTGTTACCTGTACCGCTTTTGCACCAGGTTTGTTAGCCTGAATGTATAGTTCCCACGGTTTGTTGGAGTAAGAGTAGCGAATGGCCAGCCATTTTTCATCAGGCGAAAGATCAACCTCGTTGCCGCCTTTCATGCTGGTTAGTTTCACAGGTTCGCCGCCGGTTACGGGGATGCGATAGTAATTGGTAATACCAGGATGTTCGATATTTGCTGTAAAATAAAAAGTCTTTTTATCGATTGATAGTTCGAGCGTTTGCACTTCCCATTTACCATTGGTTAATTGTTTTTTAGTTCCGGTAGTAACATCGGCCACGTAAATATGAGAGTAACCGCTGGCTTCGCTCTGGAAATAGAAATGGGTATTATCAAGCCAACCCACATTACCGCCGGAATAACCTCCACCGCCAATACCAGGGCCGCCAATCCATGCTTCATCACGCTGGCGATCAAGGATGCTTAATTTACCGCTAGATGGATCAAGCTTCATAATCCAACGGTCTTTATTATCCTGTGCGGTAACAATTATGATGGCGTTTTTAGCATCATCACTCCAGTAAGGGCCATGCACGTTTACCTTGCGGTCTTCATTGCGTTTGGTGCGCTCTTCCAGTTGTTTTGGATAGTCCTTTACATAATCCGGCAGATCTTTAATACCCGGAATGTCTGAAGTAACAACCGCATAAACAGAATCGCGCTGGGTATCGAAAACAAAGCTTTGTGAGGTAGCTTGCGGGGCGCCAACTTTGGTACGATTGGCAATATCTTCGGTGTAGCCAGACGCCGTTACATAGCTTGGTACGTTGGTGGTTTTTGTCCCTTCCGGCTGTTTAATTAAGCGATAGGTAACATAGCGATTGTCGGGACTTAATGTAACCGATGATACGATCTGATCGCCGGCCGCAAGTTCTTTCAATTTTTTAGGCTGAAGTTCTTTTCGTTCGGCGGCATCTTCTTTTGCCAGTTTTTCTTTTTCCTTAATTACATCGAACAATTCAACCTGCTCGGCTTTTAACCAACGGTCTTGTGGTGTGCCAGCAGCTTGTGCTCCGGCTGCGCTTCCGCCTTGCGTTGATCCGCCAGTACCGCCACGACGGCCTCCACCAGCAGGGGTGGCTGCTGCTGCACCAGGTGCACCATGCGTAAAATTGGTTAATTGTGTAAGCTCACCACTGTTTAATTTAACCGAATACAGGTTATCACCTTTAATGAATAGGATATGGCTTTCATCGCCGCTAAATGTTGGGTTGGCTTCGCGATCGGTTGTATTGGTGAGCTGGATGATTTTGCCCGATTTCAGGTCCGACAAATAAATATCGCCATTGCGCTCGTAAACTTTTTCGGTATGTTTTTTATTCCAGTCGCCGTTACCGGGAAGGGATGACTTGCGTTCATCAAGGCCTACTTTTTGTGGTTTAAGGTCGCTGGTTGTAATGCTATAAAGCGGATCACGATCGGCATTCTCGGGGTTCCAGTTAAAGTATATTTTTTTGCCGTCATCGCTCCAGCGAATGTTTGACGGCGACGTGCCCATCCATTTCGGATCGCGCATAATTTTCTCGACGGTAAGCTTTTCGGGCGTTTGGGCAAAAGAAGTGCCGCATGCCGCTAAAAGCAATAGCGTAAAAATTTTCTTCATAAAAGGGGTTGTTAATTAACGGTACCAAGTTAAACAGTTAGCCAATATCATTACTTTTAACCATTTAATTGTTACAATGCGTATAGAGGCCTCTAAATTTTGTATCCGTACCTGGCTGGAAAGCGATGCTGCTGCATTGCAAAAGCATGCCAACAACGTTAATATTTCGAAATATCTTTTCGACAGGTTCCCGTATCCCTATCAGCTAAGTGATGCCGAAAAGTTTATCAGCAGTAAATTGGATCAGGACCCTGTTGTAAACTTTGCCATAGAAATTAACGGGGAAGTAGCCGGCGGAATAGGCCTCGAATTTCGGCAGGATGTTTACCGTAAAACGCCGCTATTGGGCTATTGGCTCAGCGAGCAGCATTGGGGCAAAGGTATAATGCCCGAAGCCGTTAAACTGGTTACCGATTATGCTTTTGATAATTTAGAAGTGATTTGCATAATAGCCAATACATTCGGCAATAACCCAAAATCGATGAAGGTATTAGAGAAAGCGGGGTTTGTTAGGCAAGGGGTTATTAAGCAATGTGCTGTTAAATACGGGGATGTGTTTGATGAGCATGTGTTTGCGTTGCATCGTAAATAAAAACTAAGCACGTCATATATCGTAGAGGCACAATACTTGTGTCTCTGTGCTTCCTAGCCCGTCATTGCCTTACTAAGCAACCTCGTAGCTAATAGGAACTGTGCTTTGATTAACGTAGGAGATACTATCGACAAGTTTCTACAATAATTATCGTCAATCTGCTCATTGCCGCAGGGGCTAGTTTTTTGGCTTGATCCAAAATGAACCAATGCTTAGCGCAGCGATCTTATGAACACCTTAAAAAACAATTATCGTGTGAATAACATCAAGGCAGAAAAATGCTTCGCCGCACGAGGTCTGCGCATGGCCCGCGTTTCTGTCAGGTTCGCAAGGTTTAGATGAACTACCGCCTCTATTTGATATACCGAACCAACTACTGCATTAACATAACCTCTCCTAATGCAGCATTGGCAATGTTGCGGCAACCACAGGTTTTGCTAAAGCACAACACTTTGTAGCAACAGGGCCCGGCTGCGACTTTTTTCTTTGGTTCGTTTCTTTTTTGAGAGAAAAAAGAAATGAACATCCACAGGATTATCATAAGAGCACTGACATTCCTAATGAAAAACGGATTGTGCGTTATTGAAAGAAGTGCTAATCGGTTTGAGATTGCTTCGTCGTACCTCCTCGCAATGACGATAAAAAGGCAAATGTTTCCGAAATGACCTTGAAATGAAACAATGCCATTACAATATCGGGCGGGGTAATTGTTTTTCCCGCGCCATTGCATATATTTGCGCTGCTTAAAATATCATTTTTTTAGATCATAATGAGAGAACTACAGTTCAGAGAAGCGCTTCGTGAAGCAATGAACGAAGAAATGCGCAAGGATGATAAAATATACCTGATGGGTGAAGAAGTTGCCGAGTATAACGGCGCTTACAAAGTTAGTCAGGGAATGTTGGATGAGTTTGGTGCTAAACGAGTAATCGATACGCCAATCTCTGAGTTGGGCTTTGCCGGTATCGGTATTGGCTCGGCTATGAACGGCCTTCGCCCGATCATCGAATTCATGACGTTTAACTTTTCGCTGGTAGCTATCGACCAGATCATCAATGCTGCGGCTAAGATCCACTCGATGAGCGGCGGTCAGTTCTCGGTGCCTATCGTATTCCGCGGGCCAACCGGTAACGCAGGTATGCTAAGCTCGCAGCACAGCCAGTGCTTTGAGAACTGGTATGCTAACTGCCCGGGCTTAAAGGTGGTTGTACCATCAAACCCAGCAGATGCTAAAGGTTTATTAAAATCAGCTATCCTTGATCCCGATCCGGTTATTTTTATGGAGTCGGAATTAATGTATGGCGATAAAGGTATGGTGCCGGATGGCGAATACTATATCGAGATTGGTAAAGCCGCTGTAACCAAAGAAGGTAGCGATGTTACCTTAGTAGGTTTCGGTAAAATTATGAAAGTGGTTAATGCTGCTGCTGCCGAACTTGAAAAAGAAGGCATCCATGCAGAGGTGATCGACTTACGTACTGTACGCCCTATCGATTATGCAACCGTTATCGCATCTGTTAAAAAAACTAACCGTTTGGTAATTGTTGAAGAAAGCTGGCCTTTAGGTTCTATCGCAACCGAGGTTGCCTTTAAAGTACAAAAAGATGCATTCGATTATTTAGATGCACCTATCCTGCGTATTATGGGTGGCGATGTGCCATTGCCTTACGCACCGACTTTAATTCAGGAGTATCTGCCAAATGCAGAGCGTGTGATTAAAGCTGTTAAAGAAGTAATGTACGTTACTAAGTAATTAGTAACTGATAAATATTTAAAGCCCCCGATTTCTATCGGGGGCTTTTTTATTCAGGGCTCTTTTAGCACGTCATTGAGGTACGAAGCAATCCCCGAGCTACAGAGACTGTACTTTAATTAACGTACTAATAATATTAAAGGTTTGTGATTCAATTTATGTCAGTCCGCTTATAGCCGCGGGGGCTTAGTTACTTTTTCTTGATAAAAAGTAACCAAAAATCAAGAAAGAAAAATGCTCCACCGCACAAGTCCACGACACGGCCACGCTTTTCTTT
>CAHJXH010000011.1 GCA_903644075.1 Sphingobacteriaceae bacterium
ATTGATGATAACGAGGGAAAAGCTATTTTTGCAGCACGTGGAGGTTATGGCACCATTCGTATTATTGATGCTATTAATTTCGATCACCTAAAGCAAAATCCGAAATGGATCATCGGCTTTAGCGATATCACGGTGATACATGCGCATGTGCAGACTAACCTGGGATTACAAAGCATTCATGGGCAAATGCCGGTTAATATCCCAGATGCTTCGGCGCAGTCATTACAATCACTTAAAAAAGCGCTGTTTGGCGAAGAGTTGAATTATAGCTTTACAACAAACAACCAAAATAAGCCAGGCATAGCAACAGGCGAATTAACCGGGGGTAACCTGATGATGCTTATTTCCGTATTAGGCTCTGTTTCGGAGGTTAACTGGGACGGCAAAATATTGTTTATTGAAGACGTGAGCGAATACCTGTATTCGATAGACCGGATGATCCACGCCCTGAAACGTGCCGGAAAATTGAAAAGCCTGGCGGGTTTAATCGTGGGTGGGTTTAGCGATATAAAGGATAACGACATCCCATTCGGTTTCACGATCAGCGAGATTGTATTAAATGCCGTTAAGGATTACAGTTACCCGGTTTGCTTCGATTTCCCCGGAGGGCATGTACCCAATAACAATGCAATAATATTAGGCAGAACAGCAACTTTAACCGTACAACCGCTGCAGGCGGATATCAAATTTATTTAACAACAAACCTTATTCAATTATGGCGTATTTAGGAAAACTGGGCAATTATAAAAACTTCGGGCTGCTGATAGTCCGCATAGGTTTGGGCATTATGTTTATTTATCATGGTTTCCCCAAACTGGCAGGCGGTGTAGAAGGTTGGAAGGCTTTAGGTAGCGCAACCAAATATGTAGGCATCACATTTTGGCCAATGGTATGGGGCCTGCTTTCTGCAGTTGTAGAAACTTTTGGCGGCTTTCTGCTGATTATCGGCTGGGCATTTAGGCCTGTATGTTTGCTACTCCTTATTAATATGCTGGTAGCGGTGGCCATGCATTTTGGCAAGCACGATGGCTGGGGAGAAGCATCACATGCCATTGAAGACGCAGTTATGTTTGCCGGCTTAGTATTTATTGGCCCGGGTGCTTTTAGTGTGGATAAGAAGTAACTCTTGGGAAATATAAAGAGGCACAAGGTATTGTGTCTCTACGGAAATTAAAAGGGTCGCCGATAAAATATCGGCGACCCTTTTAATAAATTAATTATTGAACCCCGTATTATGGGTTTTGTACAATCTTATTATTTGCATTAACCTCATTTTGAGGGATTAACCATTGCCATTGTGGGTCGCCAGCCGGGATATCAAATATCTTAGCAACTGTAGCAACGTGGTTAGCGCCATTACGGTTTAACGGAAGGTTTAAACGTTTCAGGTCAAAAAATCTGAACCCTTCGCCCCAAAGCTCGGCACGTCTTTGAATTAAAATTTCATTAACTAAATCTGTACCTGTTTTGGTTGATTTTACGTAGCTGGCGTCGCGCTTGTTTGCTAGTGTAAACAAAGCAGTTTGTGCTGCTGCAGTATTTCCTAATTGCGCATTAGCCTCTGCCTCTATCAAATACATTTCAGAAACACGCATAAAAACTAAATCGCCATAGCTGTTACCTGCGCTGTTGGCTAAAAATTTCCTGTTCATGTAAGGGAAACGTGAACCACTTGGCGGTACAGGATAAGCTGCGTTAGCACCGGTTGGGTCCCAAACTGTTTTTCTAACGTCGGTAGCCGAAATCTGATTGTAAAGAGCCGAGTTAATACTTTTAGGGTCGGTACGGATGTTTGTTGAGTTAAAGTTTACAGACATGTACGCAAAGAATGAGTAGAAATAAGTGGTTTGATCAGAGATCTGGCTGATACCCCACATCCACTCCGAATTAGCCAATGAGTTAAACCCGGTTAAATAATCTGCGTTTGACATTAATGTATAGCCGGTACGTGCCTGAGCTGCAAAAGTAGCAGCTGTAGCATAATCCTGCTGGGCTAAAGCTACTCTTGCTTTTAAACCCTGAGCTACACTTAAATCAAAGTGCGATTTATTGGCTCTTGCTTTTGCTGTTGTTAAGAAGGCAATAGAGGCATCTAAATCTTTGTTAATCTGGCTATAAACGTCTTCTGCTGTTGCACGTGGCTGAGGATCGGTACTTGTTGTAACAACCAACGGTACACCAAGTTGGGTATTAGGTTTAGCTTTAGCATCATAACGTTTGCCATAAAGCTGCACTAACCTAAAGTAGCTGTAAGCACGGATGCTTAATGCTTCGGCTTTAATCACATTTTTATCAGCATCCGTACCGGTTGCTTTATCTATTTGTGCAAGCACAGCATTGGCGTTACCAATTAACCTGTAGTAATAACGGTAAACAAAGTAATCTTGTGTGGAGTTTACGGTACGGTGCATGGTCCATTGGTATGTTGTAATAAACCAGTTGTTACCCACTGTAGGGTTAACTAAGTCATCACCCAACATATCTGCGTCGATCATTACAGAGCTTTCGCCACCTTCATCCTGATTGCTGTATTGCGAATACATTAAACGGTAAGTACCGTTAATAACACCTGCAGCATTGGTGGTGTTACTGAAAACCACATCCTGGTTGATCTGATCAGTAGGGGCGGTTTCGAGGTAGCTTTTCTTGCACGATGACAGGCCCATGGCTATCACTGCTACGCAAAAACTATATATATACTTTTTCATTTCTAATCCTTTTATTAATTATTACAGAGAAACATTTAAACCGATACTTAAGATGCGTGAAGGCACATAAGCATTGGTAACAGAGCCGATAATTGCAGTGTTTGAGGTATAAGCCTGTGATGGATCAAGACCTTTACGGGCCGAAACCAGGAACAGGTTTTCGCCTGTTACAAACACACGTGCATTTTTAACGGTGATCTTATTTGCAATTCTGGTTGGCACGTTATATGATAAAGTAGCATTTCTGAAATACATATAAGATGCATTGGTTAACCATCTGCTTGATGCTGCGTAAAGGTTTGTAGCATTACCTTGATCTAACCTTGGGATATTGGTAATATCACCTGGTTTTTGCCAGCTTTTTAATGCATCAATATGTAAAGCCGAACCGTAGCTGCTAACACTCATTAACGACTGGTAGTTTGAATCGTAGATTTTACCGCCTAATGAATAGTTAATCATGAACGACAGATCAAATGCTTTGTAACGGAAGTTGTTAGTCAATGAACCGAACACCTTAGGCACAGATGAATCTCCTGTGTACATTAGTTTAGCATTGCTTTGATTGGTAGTATAGCTAACACCGTTGATGGTTCTAACAGTAGCACCGGTTAAGCCATCGGTAGGTACATATAACGCTGAACCGTCTGTCGGGTCAACACCACCATATACACGAGTGTAAAAATCGTAGATCGAATGGCCTACAGCAAGTTGGCGGGTGCCAGAAACAATTGTTGGCTGCTGAGACGGCATTTTGGTGATCTTATTTTTTAAGGTAGATGCATTAACGGCAACAGTCCATGTAAAGTTTTTGGTTCTGATAGGGTCGCCGCTAAGGTTTACCTCAAAGCCTCTGTTATACATTGAACCGATGTTTTGCCATTGGCTTAACACACCGCTTGATACCGGTAGTGGCACCTGGAATAGTAAGTTGCTCGACTGTCTGTCGTAGTATTCAAAGCTACCGTTAATTCTGTTTTTAAATAAACCGAACTCTACCGCAACATCTAATTGTTTGTTTACTTCCCAGGTAAGCTTATTATTTCCTGAAGTTGTTTGTTGTGTAAAACCAGATTCAAGCGCGTTGTTGTTGATATCATACAAGCTTTGATACAGGTAATAAGCCGGGCTACCGCCCGATAATGTTTGGTAGTTACCAACAGTACCGTAGCTGCTGCGTAGTTTCAGCATATCAACCCAGGTTACATCCTGCATAAATGCTTCCTTGTCTAGTCTCCAGCCTAAACCAACAGAACCAAATGTGCCCCAACGAACATCATCTGCAAAACGAGAGGTAGCATCACGACGAATTACTGCTGACAACAGATATTTTTGATCGTAATCATAGTTTAAACGGCCAAAATATCCTTCAGAACGATCTTTATCTTTGTATGATGTTAAATTACTGGTTGTTGTAAAGTTAACCAGTTCGGTATTGCCACCAATAATTTGGGTATTTCTGCTTCCGCTTAGTACATCATATAATCTCGAATAATTTTCGTGACCGGCAGTTACATCAACATTGTGTTTATTAAATGATTGGTTATAACTTAAAATTTCTTGTAAGTTATAAGTTGTAATAGCGGTTGTAGTTCTTGACGCTCGGCCAGACGGCGCACCATCCCCAATTACAGGATTATCAAACGTTGCACCGTTTTGGTTACTGTAATCAGCACTTAAGTTAGTAGTATATTTAAAGTGCTTTAAGAAACTGATCTCGCCGTAAGTACGCACGCTAAATAAATTTCTTTTGTAAAGGTTGTCATTTAACAACGTTTCCTCTAAAATATGACGGCCTGGGCTTGCACCGCTTGCGCGTGATGGAACGCCCAAAGCAGTAAGACCACCAGTATCATACGCTTGGGTACCATCTGCGTTGTACAAAGCAGCACCGGTTGTAGGGTTGTGTGCATACACGTTATAAACCGGGCCAATATTACGGGCAAAGAAAATTGGATTTACATAAGCCGTTCCACCATCAACAGACGGAGACTGGTTTGACTGGGTAGCAGTACCAGACATATTGATACCAGTTTTAAACCATTTAGTAGCTTGTGTATTGATATTTAAACGAGCATTTAAACGCTGAAAATCAGATTTAATCAGGTAACCTTTTTCATTGGTATAACCTAACGACGCATAATAATCTGTTTTATCATTAGTGCCGCTGTAAGTTAAACCGTAATCCTGGCGTGCGCTTGTGCGCTCTAAAGGTTTGTACCAATCTAAATCATCATATCTCAAATGAGCATTTGGGTTAATTTTTCCGTTTACATCAACAATTTGGTTGCTTGCCACATTAAACGGGTTGTTGCTTTGTGTATAAACACCACCAACAACTAATGAACCTAAAGTTTGAGAAATATCCTGATAGGTTTTACCACCAAAGGTTTGCAGGCCATTGGCATTACGCGTGCCTAAGCCCGATGCCAGCATGCTTGCATCTGCAATTGACAGGCCTGTACCAGATGTTGGATAAACCAAACTGTTACGCAGTGCCTGCCACTCTAACGGGTAGTATTGGTAAGCGTTAACACGATCATATTCTTGTACCCCACGCTGTGCAATACCTGTAGTTGCCCTGATGGTTAACTGGCCACCAGATTTTTTTCCTCTTTTAGTGGTGATCATAATTACACCGTTAGCAGCTTTAGCACCATACAGTGCGGTTGAAGATGCATCTTTTAATACCGACATGTTCTCGATATCATCAGTATTAATGTTCGAGATTGAACCTTCGTACTGTGTACCATCAACGATAACCAAAGGATCATTTGACGCATTAACAGAACCAAAACCACGGATACGGATAGTTGGTGAACTACCTGGCTGGCCGTTTGAAGTATTAACCTGGATGCCGGGAGCAGAACCTGCCAAAGCATTCAATGGGTTAGATAGCTGACGGCTTTGCAAATCTTTCGCAGTTACAGACGACGCAGAACCTACAAAGGTTTCTTTTTTAGCCGTACCGTAAGGCACAACGATAACGTCGTTCAGCATGGTTGATTCTGAATTAAGCACAACGTTAACAGAGCTGCCGTTAACTGTTACTGTTTTAGTTGTAAAACCAATAAAAGTAAATACCAGTGAATTTGAACCGGCGGGCAGGTTTATGGTGAATTTACCATATGCATTTGTTTGAGTGCCAGATTTTGTGCCTTTGATCAGTACACTCACACCCGAAAGTGGAAGTCCATCGTCACCGTTAACGGTTCCTGTTACTGTGCGATTTTGCGCATAGGCTTGGTTGCCTAGCAATAGCAAAACCCACAGAAAGTTTAGTAAAGTTTTTTTCATTTAGTTAAGAGTTTATTCAATTAAAGGGTCTAAAAATATGCTATTTTTATAAATAACAAAAAAAATAAACCACTTTGTTAAATTTAGAATAAATTTTTAACCGATTTTAAACCATTTATATAAAAATAATACTGACGAATATGTCCTTTTTATTGATTTGATAATTACTAAAAAAAGCCCTTTACACCTTATTTCAGCGGGTTTTTGAACTCAAATTAATTATAGAAAAAATATTTTTTTTTCTATAATTTTTATACAAAACAAAAATGAATATTTAATGAAGATTTTTTGAAGGCTTTACATAATTCTACATTTTTTTATTAAAAATCTTCATAACGCAAGCTTTTAAAAACAAAAAAGCCGGTGCAAATGCACCGGCTTTTAGTATATATTTATCGAAACTGATATTTAGTTGTTAGACCCACCTACTAAAGTGTTGTATAATAATTCATCATTTGATAAAGGCCAGATGTATTGAGGATTGCTTGGAGCAATTGCCTGAATATTAGATTTAGCCGGGATAGTAGTTAATGTACGCATGTAATCAATATTGCGTAAACCTTCTCCCAAGAACTCTATATTACGCTCTTGCAAAATAGCATTTACCAATGCTGTTCCGTTGGCAAATCCTCCTGCTGTAAAAGTTGTAGTAGCATCAGAACGTTGACGTACTGCATTCAATAAAGCAATAGCTTGTGCATCAACACCGTTTGTACGGGCTCTTGCTTCAGCGAGGTTCAATAACACTTCAGCATAACGCATAACTGGTGCATAATCAAGATAAGTACCAATGTTAGTCCATTTTGCTAAATAGAATTTACCTGCGTTGGCTGTAACTGTAGAAGCAACAACAAAGTTGGTTCTGCGTGCATCTGTAGCTTTCCAGGTTGGATCAGCAATTACACCAGCAGGGTTAAGGTGAAACTCGGCATTACCGGCAACACTACCGTTAGCATAGTAATAGTAACCTAATGCATTTTGCGTACCCACTTGTTCTGTAGATACTACAAACGGCATAGAGAATATTGACTCTGTAGTTGTGTACGGTGTTTTGTAAACGTTAGCAACATTAGCTTGCAACGCATTGGCTACACCGGTAGTTGCAGTAAACGGTGCGGTTGTGCTTACAATTTTGTTAGCCTCTGTGATAACTTTATCATATTGGCCCATTGTAAGGTATACACGGGTTTTAAAAGCAATAGCTGTGTTACGGTGCGCCCTAATTGTGTTATTTAATGGAGTAGTGTAAGTAAGCGGCAACCCAACCTCAGCCTCGTCCAAATCTTTAGTGATTTGATTATAAACCTGGGCAACAGAACTTTTAGCTAATGATTGGTCTGAGTAGCTTGATAAGCCTACTAAACGCAACGGCAAACCCGGTTTAGCACCATTACCATCAGCATATGGGCGGGCATATAATTGCAACAAGCTGTAGTAAGCAACGGCGCGCAAAAATTTAGCCTCACCAACATAATTGGCTCCTGTAGCAGCACCAACTACAGCGGTACCTGTTTTTGCCATACCATCAATAAATATGTTACACAAGTTGATCGTAAAGTAAGCTTGCTGCCATAAATTGATTACCTCGGTACTGGTTGTATTAACGTTTTCTGCCCAGGTGTTTGAGGCTGTAATCTGGTTACCAGAATCATTGATCCAGTTATCCGCTTTTACATCATTGTAAACCTGGTAACGGCCGCCTAAATATTGCCCGTTACGTGTATTAGCATATAAAGCTAATACCTGACTTTGAATACGTGCTGCTGTAGCAAATGGCTGGTCGTTTTGATCTGACACCTGCGTTTGGCTTGTAGGGCTTAACAAGCTTTTTTGGCACGAGTAGCTGGTGCCTACTACAAGGCCTAATATGATTATATATAATTTCTTTTTCATTTTTAATAGCTAATTAGAATTTAACATTGAAACCCGCAGTAAATGTTCTGGTTAAACCTGGCTGGTTTCTGTCAACACCTTGTGTACTGTTTGAGGTTGAAACACTGGCGGTACCAGAGGCATTACCACTGTTTGATGAAACTTCCGGATCAGAACCAGGGTATTTAGTGATAGTAAACAGGTTATATGCACTGATGTAAACGTGCAGGTTTGTAAGACCTATTCTGCTAATCAGATCTTTCGGTATAGTATACCCTAAGTTAGCGCTTTTTAATTTCAAAAAGTTACCGCTAAATACGTTGATATCTAAAGGTAAAGATGAACCGTTTGATACGTTATCACCATAAACAACCTTAGCAAAATCTGCTCCTGTTTGGCCTGGAGTAGTCCAGCGACCGGTTAAGATATCTGTTGAGTTATTCCAGAAACGTTGATCATGTAAACCAGCTCTTGTACCGTAGTAAATAGAGTATCCTAACTGATAAGTAAATAATACGTTCAGATCAATACCTTTATAACGGAATGAGTTGCTGAAACCACCAAGAACCTTAGGAGCTGTATTAGCATAATTAACAGCATCTGCAGCCTGGGTAATAGCAGGAGCACGGCTACCGTCAGCAAATTCCCATTGTGAATGACCTGTTGGGATAGCACCTGATGGATAATATAAAACTTTCTGTCCAGCTGCATTTACGAAAACACGGCGACCAGTGGCAGGATCAACACCTGCAGTACGCACAATGTATAAGCTACCAATAGAATGGCCAACCTCGTTGATGTTAGTTACCTCTGAACCAGAAGATGTACCGGTAAGTTTAGTAATACCCGGTACAATGTAAGTTAACTTGTTTTGGTTGAAGCTGATGTTAAACGAAGGCGACCAGCTAAAATCTTTGGTGTTAACACCGCGGGCATTTAAAGTGATCTCTACACCTTTGTTATACATTTTGCCTATGTTAACCAACGGTTGCGATGGTAAACCTGCAGAAGGAATAATAGGTACCTGGAAAATCATATCACGGATGTTGTTTTTGTAGTAAGCAACTTCACCTGTGATTTTATCACCTAAGATACCAAAGTTAAAACCAACGTCTGTTTTGAAAATGCTTTCCCATTTCAAGTTAGGATTACCAGTTTGGTTAAATTGCAGCGTTGCAGCACCATTGTATAAATTGTTAGCATACAAACCGTAAGAGTCATAAGCACCAAAGTTAGATGCGTTACCCACTTTACCATAACTACCACGTAGTTTAAAGCTGCTGAAAATTTTATCAGCACCGATGCTGGTCCAGAATTTTTCGCGGGTAATTTCGTAACCTAACGATGCGCCAGGGAAATATCCTTTTTTATTGTTAGCTCCAAATACAGAGTAATCATCACGACGTACTGTAGCGCTTAAATAGTATTTTTTATCAAAGTCATAGTTTAAACGACCGAAGAAAGACCCCAGATAAAAATCCTGGTATGCGTTACCAGAAGCGTTATTAGATGCATAACCTGCCTGTATTACGTTAAAGCCACCATCAGAAAGAATGGTACGGTTTATACCAAAACCTCTAACTGTTCTGCGATCTTGCTCGTTACCAAATACAGCGTTGAAAGTATGTTTGCCGAATGATTTATCGATTTGCAACGTATTATCCCAAACCCATCTTTTTTGGTTGGCATAGGTATCTGTTGCAGAACCTGTAGTAGAAACACCATCGCCCTGTATTGCATTTTGAAATACATCTGTACTTCTAAGCAGGTAATCAATACCGTAAGTTGTTTTTAACGTTAACCATGGCAATGGTTTTACCTGGAAATAAATATCTGAGTTTATCTGGTTAAGCTCATTATTAGATCTGTTCATATCTAATATTGGCAAAATGTTGTAATAAGAGAAAGATACACCTTTATTACCCTGGATACCCAGCGTGTTACTGCTTAAGTTGTAGCTGCCATCATTATTGTATGGAGAAACGTTTGGAGGAGATACTAAACCAATACGGCCTAAACCAGTAATACTGAAACCATCATCCTGAGATCCTGAACCAGTAGCAGCATTATTCATTGAATTAGTGTATGATATTTTACCACCAATAGTAATGTACTTGTTTGCTTTGTGATCAATGTTTGCCAAAATACCTTTCTTCTCGAAAGAGTTTTTAGCTAAAACACCATCTTGTTTGCTCCAGTTTGCAGACAAATAATAATTTGTAGCATCTGTTGAACCAGAGATGCTTACGCTGCTGTTGTATGATTTACCAGTTTGGTAGATATAATCAAACCAATTGGTATCAACAGGTTTACCATCCGGGCCAATTTGGGTAGCGAAATACTCGTTTTTAGCAGGTGTAGTAGGATCATTATTAAATAAACCTGCATTTACCAAAGCCTCATTTTTAATAGCGGTGTATTGTGCCGCGTTTAACATGTGTGGCAGGTTAGATACTTTGTTTACACCCATCCAGCTATCAAAACTTACTACCGCTTTACCTTTTTTACCTTTTTTAGTGGTAACAAAGATTACACCGTTAGCAGCACGGCTACCATAAATTGCACCCGCAGATGCATCTTTAGCAACATCGATACTTTCAATATCATCAGGGTTAATGTTACCAAGCGGGCTACCACCACCGGCGGTACCACCATTTTGGCTACCT
Organism: Sphingobacteriaceae bacterium; assembly: GCA_903644075.1. Taxonomy (GTDB): domain Bacteria; phylum Bacteroidota; class Bacteroidia; order Sphingobacteriales; family Sphingobacteriaceae; genus Mucilaginibacter. Next base: position 10,544 of record CAHJXH010000011.1, read on the forward strand.
TCAAATGCAGGGATACCATCTATTACATATAGTGGCTGTGAGCTTAATGCTACCGAGTTGATACCGCGGATACGAATAACCGGGTTCGAGTTCAGTGTAGAACCAGCTACAGTAACCTGTACACTTGAGGCACGGCCACCAAGCGCCTGTTGAAAGTTTTGAACTGGCTGGGTTGCGATGTCTGACCCTTTTACAGAAGATATACTTCCGTTGTTGTCACGTTTTACCTGGCTACCGTAACCAATTACCACAACCTCATTTAACTCACTTGCCGAACCAACAAGCGCAATGTTTAATCTGTCGCCATTGGGGATACTGGTTTGTTGTTTAAAGCCAACAAAAGTGAATACTAATGATTGGCCCGGTGCAACTCTAATATTATAAGAACCATCGGGGCCTGTTTGGGTACCGGTTTTGGTACCTTTTACAACAACACTTACACCTGGGAGCGGTAAGCCATCGTCTTTACCGGTAACTGTACCGGTAACTGTTCGGGTTTGGGCATAGGCATTTGAGCCAATGATAATCAAAACCCATAAAAAATTGAGTAGAATTTTTTTCATGCGTTACTAGTTTGTTTAATTAAGTGTCTAAAAATAGCTAATTATTGCAATGAACAAAAAAAAACAGACTTTTTTTTAAAGTCTGTTTAACGTTTTAGTTACATTGATAAGAAAAATTCAAATAAATTTCGAATAAAAACAAGTAAAATTTAAATAGAAGTATTAATATAATTGCGAAACATTAAAAATTAAGAGCCATTTTATAAAAAATATAAAAATAACACGCAAAAATCAGAGATAAATTTTACCATAATTGAAAAAGTGAGCTTAGTTAACTATTAATTATGTTAAAAAGGCGTTTCTATTGAACTTTTATCAAAAAAACAGACCCATAACCATTCAATTTTTCAATTTTAACACAAAGTATAGGATTTGATCAATTTTATCAAAAAAGCATACTTCATAAAAAACTCATGAAATTTTTTTATAGATAATTGGCTAAAAGGCTAGATTATTTAAATGTAACAAAAAAAATACTTGATAACAACAACCATTGTTACAATAAATAAAAAGGCCCGCCTCGATTTCTCGAAGCGGGCCTTTTATTAAAGAGATCCTTATTTCTTATTGAGCATCCCAGAATACTCTTGCATCCAAGCCTGATTTTTGCTTGTTAGCATTTGGATTCAGATCTGTCTCTGTTTCCGGATAGTATAGAGAACGTGGGATATAAGGAACAACCGCACTTTTAACAACGCTGATTGTTGGATAACCCGTTCTTCTCCAATCACTCCATTGCTCTACTGCAATACCAAAGCTGGCCAGATATTTTTCGTTAATAATCTGCTCCAGTTTATTAGCTGTAGTACCGGCCAATGTTCCATGGGCTGTGATATATGTAGTTATATCGCCTGAAGCTACGCCGGCATCTGTCATCGATGCAGTTATACCTGCCTGGAAAAATGCTTGTGCATCACCAGGGGCACCAAGCGTTAAAGCTGCTTCTGCGCGGATAAAGTTATACTCGGCAAAAGTAAGCATACGTACAGGCGCCTCGCCAGTTGTACCTTCCAGATAAGTACCTAGTTTAGAAAAGTCGGCAGAAGGATCGTCGCCGCTGGCAGAACCAACATAAAGACCAGAACCCGTAGGGAAATCTGTAAAATAGCTAGCTCTGCGTGGATCACTGCTATTATTCATTTTATCTACAATATATTTATTAGCAACGATATTACCTACACGGTCTAGATCAAACTGGTATGCTGGATTTTGGGCATTTGGCGTACTTGTAAAACCCGCGCTAAAGTTATCGCCATTGTTAGCTAAGAATTGCGCCCCGCTGCTCAATAGCGTATTTAAAGCAGTAACAGCAGCAGCATTCTTTTTACTTTCGTGAAGCAATAAACGTAATTTTAAAGTATTCGCAAATTTAATCCATTGAGGTTTTGTTTGCGAAAAAGGTCCGGGGTAAATAGGAGATGAGTCCGGAACCTCTAATGCTGATGACGTTGCATTGATCTCTGTTATTGCTGCATCAATGTTTGCCAATAATGATGTATAGATAGTTTGTCCGGCGTCGTAATGCGGGTTTAAGTTACTTGTTAATTTTAATGCCTCGCTGTAAGGGATATCGCCCCAGGTATCAACCATAAGGCTATAAGTATAAGCCTCCAGCAATTTAGCTACACCCGTATAATGAGGGCTTGCAGTACCTGCTTTTTGAACAACCAGGTCTAAATTCACCAATACGGTAGAATAACAGTTGGCCCATAATGTATTTCCATCAGTTGGCGCAATCAGGTAATACGCCCACTGCTGGGGTTGCGTTAAACCACCAGTTGTTTGACCGGCAAATTGTTGCATGATCAACGATGAAAAACGGCTAAAATCAGATCCTGCAGTAAAACCTACACTGGTTGCTGCCCCGCTGTATAATGTATTGATTGGTACATCAGACGGTAAGTTAGGGCTGGTATTAATATCTAATGCTTTTTTGCATGAACTACTTGTTAATAATGCTGTGGCAGCTAAAACAAGCGTTGAATATTTTAAAATTTTCATAATAGTCTTTTAAGGGAGAATTAAAGTGTAAAACGTAAATTAACTCCTATTTCTCTTACAGCTGGTTGTGAGTTAAACTCTAAACCTTGCGCGTTGTTGATACCCAATGCATTTTGCTCAGGATCGAAATGTTTGTAATGAGGGGTGTATAACCAAAGGTTGCGACCGTAAACACCGATTGAAGCTCTGCCAAATGGAGAGTGGTCCATCCAACCTTTTGGTAAATTGTATGATAAGTTTGCCTCACGTAAACGGAACCAAGATGTATCATAAATATAACCTTCTGCAGCGATGTATTTACCAGCGTTACCATAATAAGTTTGTGCAGATACCTGAGTAGTATTTGCCTGGCCTGCCTTAGGAGTACCCGGCGCATACACACCCGGGAAGAGGTATGGCGTAGTTTGAACTGGTACATTATTCACACTTGCTCCTGTAAAACGTGGGAATTCAGCTGTTTCAGCAGCCACACCATTACGCTCTACGTCGGCATAGTTTCTTGAATACAAATCGCCGCCTTTTTTAATATCAAACACAAAGAATAAATTAAAGCCTTTGTAGTTAACAGTATTGGTAATACCCAAATCATATTTAGGGTTAGGATTACCGATTTTTTGCACGGCAGCTGTAGCCATTGGCAAGCCATTTTGGTCAAGCAAAAGTTGGCCGGAACCATTGCGCTGATAAGCAGTACCGTAGATTTGACCAAATTGATCACCTGCAACCAATTGAATATTAGGTGTAGTAAAACCACCAAGGAAAATAGTGCTAACACCCGGCGCCAACGCTGTAACGGTTGAAACGAAGTGGGTGAAGTTTACACCAATTTGCCAAAAACCATTATTCCATTTAAGCGGTGTACCGGTAACACCTAACTCAATACCGTTCGTCTTAATGCTACCAGCGTTTTGAGTAAAGAAACCTAAGCCTGAAGCATTAGATACAGGCACTTGCAAAATGATATTGGTAGATGTACGGTGGTAATAAGAACCATCGATAGTTAAACGATTTTTAAAGAAACCGAACTCGCCACCAAGCTCAACCTCTTTGGTAAACTCGGGGGTTAAGTTAGGGTTTCCAGCTATAGTATTTAATCCAAATCCTGGCACTCCGTTAAAAGGGAATGTAATGGTTGGGCCAAAACCGTCTGATATACCGGCAGCAGCGAAAGTTGTATTTGATGTATTATAAATGAAATCTGTTGGGCCTTTACCTACTTTACCATAGTTGGCACGTAGTTTAATTTCGCTAACAGTATTTGTTTTTAATGATGGTACCGCATCTGTTAACACAAAACTCAAAGCAGCTGCAGGGTAAAAAATTGATTGTTTACCAACTGCTAAAGTTGAGTTCCAGTCGTTACGTGCTTTTAAGTTTAAGGTTAACCATTTTTTATAGTCAACAACAAAGTCTGCAAATGCACCTGCAATACGATAGTGGTATGTTGAATTAGTTGGTACGTAAGTAGAAGCGTTACTTAAATTAACAAAACCAGGGATACTTAAACCATAAGCCAATTGTTGGTTATAATTCTGATAGTTATCTAAGTACTCACCACCTAAGTTTAATGAGAAGTTAAAGTCGCCATAAGTTCTGGTTCCGTTCAACGTAAAGTAAACATCAGTGTTGCGGTAAGTATTTTCGTTAAAAGCCAAACCACCAACACCTACTGAACTTCCACCTGCGTTACCACCACCTTTGTTACCGATATCATCGATCGCATTGTTGTTGGTTCCGTAATAGTCTTCACCCACCTTTAAATCGGCAGTTAACCATTTTAAGATATCATAAGTTAAATTGATGTTACCTAACACACGGTTAGTTTCATCATGGAACCTGTTGTGCTGGATAGTCCAGTAAGGGTTATCTGTTGTACCAAACCAGGTTTGGTTACCTGCAGCATCCTGGTAAGGTAAACCCTGAAGATCATAACTTCTTGGAATAAACCAACCGCGGAATAACGGGTTAGATAATTGGTTACCTTGTTGAGTTCTGCTTGATTCGTTGTTGATATAACTGAATGAAGTTCCAACGCGGAATTTAGGTGTAACCTCAGTACGTACGTTTGCAGTAAGGTTATTACGACGTAATGTGTTATCAGGAATAACATAAGTATCATAATCATTACCGTAAGATGCACGGAAAGTAGTTTTATCGCCACCACCATTAATACTGATATTGTTTTGAGCAGTATGGGCAGTTTGAAAGAAATCCTTGATGTTATCAGGATAAGCTTTTAATGGCTCATTTTGACCAAAAAAGTTAACTTCATTCTGACCGGCTATAACTGGCCCCCATGAAGTAGCTAATGCTTTGTTATAAACACCATTGTTACCTTGGCCATAAGTATTTTGATAATCAGGCAAACGATCCGGGCTACCGAAACCATATGAACCAGAGTACTCGATCTCTGCTTTTTTGTTCTTAGTACCTTTTTTGGTAGTAATAACAATTACACCAGATGCACCGCGTGAACCGTAAAGTACAGTTGCAGCCGCACCTTTTAAAACAGTTGTACTTTCTATGTCCTCTGGATTAATGTCAATACCCCTGTTTGATAATGAAGGTCCGCTTTGTAATGGTGTATTACCACCGCCGTTGTCAATCGGTAAACCATCAACCACAATCAGCGGTTGGTTGTTACCTGTAAATGTAACGTTACCACGAATCAAGATACTAGAACCGGTAAATGCACCACCAGAACCTGATACCTGCACACCCGGAATTTTACCATCTAATGAATTGGTAAAGTTAGTGTTTTGAGTAGCGGTAATGCTTTGCCCGCTAACAGTAGTAGTTCCGTAACCTAAGCTCTTTTTGCTACGCTCGATACCGTAAGAGGTTACTAATACCTCGCTTAATTGCTTAGAGTCAACAAGTAATTTAACATTGATTGTGTTAGCCCCACTTACAGTGTGGTTTGCTGATGAGTAACCAACAAAACTAAATACCAATACATCGCCTTGTTTAGCTTGTATAGAGTATTTACCGTCTGAGTTGGAAATGGTTCCTGTTTTTGAACCTTGCACTTTAACGCTTACCCCTGGGATAGGTAAACCGTCGTCGCTGGCTGTTACCGTACCTGAGATTGTACGGTTTTGCGCATAGATCTGTGTCACAGACAACATCAGAAAGCACAAACTAAAAAGTAAAAGTTTTTTCATTCTTTCAATAAATAAGATCAGTTAATAGTTAATTTCTAAAAATAGCTTCTGAATATCAATTTTTCGAAATTATCTTATTCATTTTGCGAAAAAAATCAAAAAAATGACTTATTAGACAGTGAAAAAAATATCTATATAGTACCATGCATAGCATTATACCATGGATTTATCGGGATATGTATAGAAAACTGGGCAAAATGAAGAATATATGAAGCCCTATCAATACATTGTTTGGTTTTGGCACACAATCGTATAAAAACCCAAGTGGTTTTTTGTACGAATACCTATAAAACGCTACAAGGACGAATATTATTACAATGAATGAGTCTTTTTTACTAGGGCATAGACTACAAGGCTATTTTAAACGAGTAAATTATGCAGCACCCGGTAAATATTAAAATTGAAAGCCCCGGTCAATATAGATTGACCAGGGCTTTCAATAATATTAGTTCAATAATGTGTTGTTATTTATCCCAATAAACATGTCTGGCTAAAGTAGTATTTGCCGGAGTGTTCTTGTTGTTGATAACCTCACTAATTGGATACAACAATGAACGCGGAATAGCACCACCATTACCTGTTGGGTTTGGAGTTATAGCAGGGTAACCTGTTCTGCGGTAATCTGTCCAAACTTCAGGGTCTAAGTAGCTGGCAATGTATTTCTGAGTCATGATATCACTTAGCGTAATATTTGTAGCATCTTTAGCTACCGAAGCAACATAAAGGGCTTTAACTGCGATCATAGAATCAGTTGTACTTTTAATCGTTCTGTCTAAAGAAGCGGCAACGCCTTTATTGTAAGTATTGGCGGCATTGGTTTTATCCCCAGTTTGGTAATAAGCTTCAGACTGGATAAACAATAACTGCTCGTAAGTAAGCAGGTTAATTGTTGAATTAGGGCTGCCGTATAAATCACCCAGGTTACCATCATTAGCACCATAAGCGGCAGATGATTCACGAGGATCTTTCAGTGTAGCCATGAGATCGTAGATATAACCAGAGAAAGAGATATCAGCTCTTTGGTCATTAAACTCAAACCATGGGCTTTGTGATGTAGAGCTTGCGCCAACAAACGGAACAGAGAAGCTTGAACTTGGCGAAAATGCTGTAACCGTGCCGGTTTTAGTAAGTGCGCTGGTTGCTGCTGCAAGTGCTTTAGTATAATTACCTGCATCTACTTTACCTAAGTGTAAATAAAATTTAGCTTTCAGGGCATAGGCAGTAGCTGCCCATTTCGTTAAATCGCCCTGGTAAATCACATCATCAATACCCGGTTGTTTAATGGTTGAAGATATTTCTGATGATGCTAACTCTGTGATTGCATCGCTCAATAAACCATCTATAGTAGTATATATAGCTTGTTGTTTATCATAGGTAGGCATTACATTGTTAAAACCGCCAAATGCGTCAGAATATGGCACATCGCCCCACATATCTGTAGTTAAACCTAAAGCATTAGCCATCATAATTTTACCGATAGCTTCATAATGCAGCTGCTTATTGGCAACAGCCAGTTTAATCAGCTCGTTGGCGTTAGCCATTATACCACCTGTACCACCATAAAGGTTGGTCCACATGCCGTCAACGTCACCCGTACCTACAACATAGTTACCATAGCTTTTAGATTGGTTGGCTGCACCTGTTACTTCCTGCATAAACAGCGAGGTAAAACGTGATGCATCGCCACCCCATTCGTAACCGGTTCCGGTAATAACACCCGGTAACATTAACGTAGGGGTTGGGTTTTGTAATTGTGCCTGGTTGGTGTTAATACCATCGTAAAAAACACCCTTCTTACAAGAGCCGGCCGATAGTACTACTGCTAGTAGCGCTAAAGTTCTTGTAATATTATTTTTGATAGAGAATTTCATGATAATGCTGATAATTAGAATTTAACTTTAGCGTTAATACCGAAAGTTTTGGTACCTGGGTTATTAAAATAATCCATACCGTTGTAGCCAGATGCACCATTTAGGCTTGTTTCCGGGTCAATACCTTTATATGGGGTCCAGATAATAATGTTTCTGGCAAATGCGCCGATAGTAAGGCCTCTTACAACGGTGCTGTTTTTACCAAACAACAAATCTTTAAAATCATATGCCAGGGTTAATTCACGTAATTTGATGTATGATCCATCTTCAATAAACTGCTCGTCGTCAACACCAAAACCACCACCATCGCCTTGATACCATTCCTGGCTTAACTCAACGGCATGTGTGTTTGCAGCGCCTGCACCGGCAACTTCTGTAGTACCATCAGCAGCATAGTGTACTAACTGGCCTGCTGCGTTTATGTGACCCAATACACCCTGAAATACGGTGTTAGTGTAACGATTGTTAGTAGCATCTGAAGTACCGATAGCTGCTAACGAGCCTCTTGTACCGTTCCAGATATCACCTTTATATTTCCAGTCAACTAAACCATATAATGATAGTTTTTTGTAGTTGAAGGTGTTACCAAAGCTTAATTTAAACTTAGCATTTGGGTTACCTGTTACCTTAGTAACCCCTGTGTTTGAAAGCGGGTAATAAGAGCCTACACCATTACCAGGTGCATCGCTAATTACTTCTTGCTTGCCAACATAGGTTTTACCATAAGAGTAAAGTACACCAAGTGGCTGGCCTACTACAGCAGCTACCTCTGTTTCGCCGCCACCAAAACCTGCTAAGAATAACGAGTTTTGGCCGTTAGCCAGTGAAAGTACTTTGTTTCTGTTTAAAGCAAAGTTTACAAAACTGCTCCAGGTAAAGTCTTTACCTTTAATAGGTGTTCCGTTAAGCTGGATCTCCAAACCTTTATTTTGCATAGTAGCAGAGTTCACAGTTTCTGTAGCGTATGCAGATGTACTTGCTATAGCACGGTTAAAGATCAGGTTCGAGCCTTTACTATAATAAACTGTTGCATCTAATCCTAATCTGTTACCAAAGAATTGCAATTGGGTACCAATTTCAGTCTGGCTGGTTTTCTCTGGTTTCAAATCAGGGTTAGGCAGGTTGCTGTTTAAGCTGTAACTGCTTTGGCCATTGATAGGGTATGAGTTACCTGTAGTAAAACCATCAAGATAGGTGGTGGTAACAAAACCAGAGTTAGTTTGGAATGGCGAAGGAGCCTGACCAACCTGGCTAAATGATGCCCTGATTTTACCAAAGCTTAATATATGGCTATTTTTTAAATCACCCAGCTCAGTAAACACAAAGCTTAAGTTTACAGACGGGTAGAAGAAGGCATTTTTACCTTTAGGTAATGAAGACGCCCAATCGTTACGGCCTGTTGTTTCTAAATACAACATTGATTTATAATCAATGCTTAAATCATAATAAACAGACGCGGTTCTGTATGTGGTAATATTATTAATAGAAGCTACAGTACTTGCGTTTGCGATATTATCGAATCCCGGAGAAATTAAGCCGGTACCGAAAGTGCCAAGCTCATTGTTTTTATAACCATAAAAGTTATTACCCACTTTTCCATCAAAATGTAAATCATTAGATAGTTTTTTGGTATAAGCTAAAATCAGGTCAGAGTTTAAGCTTCTGTAAGTATAACGGTCGTCAATAATTTCACCACCGGTGTTACCACCAGAACCAATTTCATAATACTGATGTCTGTTATCCTGGTAGCTGTCAGATCCTAAACGATATAAAGCGCTGAAACCGTTACCTATATTATAATCTAACTGGATGTTACCGATTAAACGGCCTACAACCGCAGTATACGGGTTGTTATTAATAGTCCAGTAAGGGCTATCATAAGTATTGCTATTTCTGTAGTTTCTGCCAACTCCACCATCTAAGTTAGTTTCTGGAAAAGGCAAAGTATATGAAAGCGGATTATGCGCAGGATCTTTCAATCCATTAGAATTATCGAATGAAATTGGCGTACGCGTTAAGCCCAGCATAATACCAGAAAGGTTACTACCTGTTTGTGGCTGGTTACCATCGCTTTCTGTATAGCTAATACTGGTAGACGCCTTTAACCTTTTAGACATTTGCAACTGACCAGAGAAAGCAATGTTTGTTCTTTGGAAATACTCTGTAGGGATAATCGAATTTTGGTAGCTGTTGGTTACAGAGGTTCTGTAGGTAGCAATATCATTGCCACCGCTTACTGCGATTGAGTTGTCAAACGAAGTTGCATCTCTGAAGAAAGTACCTAAGTTATCATAAGCCTGGAAAGGAATTTTAGCATTAGGACTAGATTTACCTACGATATCACCATGTTGGTCATATGAATTGGCAACACCTGTCCATGCCAGCGTATCAACTTTAGCACCCCATGAATAACGGTCGGCAGCTTTAGATGAATTAGCATCGTCCCAATTGTAGGCAGTTGCCTTTTCGCCACGTACCCATTGGTTTTGCAGTTTAGGTAAACGGTTTACAGAGCTAACAGAAACACCTGTGCTAAAATCAACCTGAGTTTTACCTGCTTTACCTTTTTTGGTAGTGATAATAATGGCACCGTTTGATGCTAAGTTACCATACAAAGCCGCAGCAGCAGGGCCTTTTAATACCGATACGTTTTCGATATCATCCGGGTTAATGTCAGTACCACGGTTGGTTGATTGTGCCGTTGTGCTGGCAAAACCGCTAACGTTTGATTGTGTACTGATGTTAGTTTGGTTGTTTGAGTTATCAATTGGCACACCATCAATTACAAATAAAGGCTGGTTGTTACCGGTGATAGAGTTTTGGCCGCGTAACTGGATGTAAACAGCAGCACCCGGCGTACCAGATGATGATGTGATTGTTGCACCAGCAACTTTACCGTTTAAAGCATTTAACGCATCTGTTTGCCCAGAAGCAATTAAGGCATCGCTGTTAACAGATTGCTCTGCATAACCAATTGATCTTTTCTCTTTACGGATACCTAAAGCGGTTACCACAACTTCGCTCAGTTGTTTATTGTCGCTAACTAAAACTGCATTAACAATGCCTTTGTCATTAACAGGCATTTCGAGGTTAGTATAACCAATAAAAGAGAATACCAAAACGGCATTATCTGGCACACTTAGAGAGTAAGTACCGCTTGGGCTTGTTTGGGTTCCTTTTGCAGAACCCTTTAGCTTTACAGTAGCTCCGGGAATCGGCAAGCCGTCTTCCTTAGCTATTACCGTACCGGTAATGGTGCGGTTTTGTGCATAGCCCTGAGTACAGAGCGCAACAAGGCACAAATAAAAAAGTAAAAGTTTTTTCATTTTAAAAAAATAAATCAGTTAATGTTATAAAAGTAGACTCTAAAAATCAATTATTTAATTTTTATTTAACTATAGTATTAATTTATCAAAAAAAATGACTTATACGACATACATACATAAATTATTTTAGTACTATGTATTGCATAATACATTCTAAAACATATATCTTTGTATTATGATAATCGAGAACACACAAACCCAAATGCGGAAGGGTATACTGGAGTACTGTATACTCTCAATTATTGCTAAGGGAGAAATATATGCCTCAGACATTATTGCGGAGTTGCGTAAAGCTCAACTGCTTGTAGTGGAAGGCACGTTATACCCCTTGCTCACCCGCCTGAAAAATAACGGATTACTTACCTATACCTGGGTCGAATCCACATCTGGTCCGCCGCGCAAATACTACCTGCTATCTGAAGATGGCAAGGTGGTTTTAGAACAACTGGATAAAACCTGGCAGGAACTGGCTTACGCAGTACAAACTTCTATAGATGCACGAAATAATAACTGACCACCATACACAATACTATAATCATGAACAAAACAATCATTATAAACATAAACGGCACGGTGTTTCACATTGAGGAACAAGCCTACGAAATACTTAAGCGCTATATGACCGGCGTTAAACGACATTTCTTTGATTCGGAAGACAGCCTGGAGATAACGACAGATATTGAGAACCGAATTGCGGAATTGTTTACGGAGATACTGCAACGCGAAAACCGCCAGGCAATAATTGATCAGGACGTAAATTTCGTGATCGAACAAATGGGTGAAGTAAAAGACTTTGAAGGCGCTGCTGCCGACGGCGATACTTCAACCGGATATATTTACCAGGGTTCCCCGGAAAAACGCCGCTTATTTCGCGACTCTGACGATCATTTAATAGCCGGTGTGTGTTCAGGCATTGCCAACTATTTTGATACCCAACCCGTTTGGATCAGATTAGCCTTTGCGGTATCAACCCTGTTTGCGGGCACTGGCCTTTTCCTATACGTTGTATTATGGATCGTATTGCCCAAAGCAATTACCCGTGCCGACCGCATGGCCATGAAAGGTGAGAAATTAGACCTGCAGGGCTTTAAGAAAAACTTCGAAGCCGAAATGGACCACGTTAAAGGCAAGCTGCAGAATGCACACCAGGAAGCACAACCTTTTATCTACCGTTTCCGTGATTTTATCCGAGAGTTCTTCTCGTTCACCGGTTCGTTTGTTGCGCAGGCCGCTAAATTGATATTGAAGCTCATCGGGCTGGCGTTAATGCTGTCGTTCTTTTCAATGGCTATTGCTTTAATAGTGATGCTTATTATGGTAGTTGGCTTTAATAAAGACCTGCACCTAATGTTTCCTTTTAACATTATAGGTAACCGTTACGAGGTGTGGCTTTACTTATCAGCCTTTGTAGCAGCATTGGTACCATTATTAACATTTATACTTGTTTTGGCGAAACTGGTTTTCAATACCCGCAGCATAAACCGCTCAACAGGTTCAACATTACTTGTTGTATGGATCTGCGCTATCAGCATCTTTGTGTTTTTTGCCACTAAAGTTGCATCAGGGTTTAAATCTTCGGCAAGCTTCGATGAAACTATTAATATTAACCCATCAAAAAGTCCTAACACTTACTATCTTAAATTAGATAACACCCGTTTCTTTACAGCCGAAGATAGTGCCCGTTTAGATATTCAATCTAAGTTTCATGGCCTGGTAGTAACAAATGACGATGAAGACAGCGACGAACAGGAACCGCGTAACGTAAGCATTTATGTTGAAAAAAGTGATGATGTTACCAAGCCGGTTCTAATTGAGCGTTACCGTTCAAAAGGCCCCGATTATGAAAAAGCATTGTTCAACGCACGCAATACCCGTTATAACTTTACCCAGAAAGATTCGGTATTAACATTTGATTACAAATTACACCGTTTAAACGCCGAAGCCTGGCATGGCGAAGAAATTGAACTTACATTAAAGGTGCCATTGAACACCAATTTGGTGGTCGACCGCTCGTTAAACAACTACATGCACATCAATATTTACGAATGTGCCGATACAAACAAACAACCCGATGCTACAAACGCCCGCTTTATCATGACTGATAACGGCCTGCAGTGTAAAGTAGATACTTTAAAAGCTGATACCATTAAGGTTAACACCAATGCGAAAAAGTTTTAAATATATAAGCCCGGTACTGGTTACCGGGCTTATTATTTTTTCTGTTGCTTTTGGCATTTGCCAAACCTGTAAAGCCAAACATTTCGGGCTGAAGTATAATGCTACCCCTGCAAGCTATTCTATTTATAAGGATATGCTCCGGTTTTTTATCCCTGTGATAAAAAATTAAATTTTTCTGTAACCTTTCTGCCTTTAGTTACATCTAACCTACAAAACACAATAAGCCGGAAACTCTTAAACAGTAAATAAGGCTATTTCAGGATTTTATTAACAATTTAAAAAAAGAACTAAAAAGCTTCAGGGGGATAACTATTGCCCAAACTTTATACATCAGCCATACCGTTATGAAAAATAAAGAAGCACGATAAGCCTGCATATTTGAAATAATCCAAGGCATCATCAAACTTTAATTAATCATTTAAAAAGACCTCAAAAGTCTTTAAGGGGAAATCTATTGCCCAACCGTTTACAACAATCACACCGTCATGAAATCACTTATCTATCGTATTATATTTTTTGCCTCCCTGGTAACCGGCTATACTGCTGCCCAGGCACAAAACGCAGCACCCGCCGTTGGGGTAGCCAAAGTAACGGGCTCATTAGTAAATGAACAGGGCAAAGCCGCCGATTACGCTACCGTAAGCTTACTAAAAGCCAAAGATTCTGTTGTGGTGAAAGGCGCGCTATCAAATGAAGCCGGCGCCTACAGCTTTACCGGCATTAAACCGGGCAGCTATATAGTAAAAGCCACCATGGTAGGTTATGCACCGGGCATCAGTGCACCTGTTAGTGTTACTGCAAGTTCAACAACAGTTAATGTGCCGGCTATAAAAATGCAGCCTGCCAGCAAAAATCTTAATACAGTTACCATTGTAGGTAGCAAGCCCTTAATTGAGCGCCGGAGCGACCGCATGGTAATGAATGTGGAGAACAGCGTTTTAGCCGCGGGTAACTCAGCCATGGAAATACTGGAAAGAGCACCTGGCGTTAGCGTTGATAAAGACGACAACATTAGCATGAAGGGTAAACAAGGCGTTACCGTGATGATTAATGATAAGCTTACTTATCTCTCATCTACCCAGTTGGCTACACTTTTACGTTCGACCGATGGTAATAGTATCCAGTCTATCGAGATGATTACAAATCCATCTGCAAAATATGATGCAGCGGGCAACTCGGGTATTATCAACATTAAGCTAAAAAAGAATAAACAATCTGGCACAAATGGCAGCGCATCAATCACAGCTGCTATGGGCAAGCACTTTAGAGACAATACCAGCCTAACGTTAAATCATAAGGAGGGCAACTTTAATTTCTTTGGAAACTTAAGCCGCGGCGATACTAAACGGGATAACAATATAGATATAGACCGGAATGTAGAAAACGGAGGGGACAACACTTACTTTAGTCAGGTTACTAAAATGGGCAGTGAAAGACACTACAACAACTACCGCGTTGGTGCCGATTATGACATGTCGCCTAAAAACACGATCGGTTTTGTAGTTAGCGGATATTATAACCCATCTGCCGATAATAACACCAGCCAAACCTATATAGGTACCCAACCACAAATTTTTGATACCTACCAAAATACCTATACCACTATAAAATCACAATATAACAACTTTGCCTTCAACCTAAATGATCGCTGGCAGATCGATTCAACAGGGCAAGCATTAAGTGTGGATGTGGACTATTCTAAATTCAACAATTCTGCAAATGCACAGTACAATACCTATTATTACAATATTGATGGCACTAATGCTGGCATCCCATCAATGCTGCGCAACCAAACACCATCTACAATTGATATCCGCACAGCAAAGGCAGATTATACACTTCCGTTCAATAAAACCACCAAACTGGAATTTGGCGGCAAATACAGTGACGTTAAAACAGACAATGACATTGAAGCGCAAATTATACTCAATAGCGAATATGTGAATGACCCAACACGTACTAATCATTTTATATATGATGAAAAAATTGGTGCTGGGTATGTGAATTTTAATAAAAGCTTTAAAAAGACAACAGTACAGTTAGGCGTACGTGCCGAGAACACAAACTCAACAGGAGACCTTGTGAACACTGCCCAGGTAGTTAACCGCAGTTATCTTAACTTTTTCCCAAGTGTTTTTATTAATCATACTGTTAATGATAAAAACGAATTTGGCTTTAACTACAGCCGCCGTATAGACCGCCCAAGCTATGAAGACCTTAATCCATTTATTTACTACCTGGATCAGTACACTTATGAGCAAGGCAACCCATTTTTAAAACCTCAGTATACCAATTCATTCGAGCTAAACTATACTTATAATCACACCATTAATGTAAGCCTGGGGTACAGCCGTACTACAGATGTAATTAACCAGGCACTGGTAACAGATACCGTTACAAAAGCAACCTACCAAACCAACGTAAACTTAAGTACACAAAACTCTTATAACTTAAACTTTAATTCGCCATATACCATAACTAAATGGTGGACAGGGAATGCCAATTTAACAGCCTTTTACCTCGACTTTAAATCTGGCGCAAACCCACAGGGTGTAGCCGGTATTGGTACACTAAACGATGGCAAGCTTGCTTACCAGATTAAAACAACCAACACGTTTGCTGTAACCAAAACCTTTAAAGCAGAGATCATGACAGATTATCAATCATCATTGGTATATGGTTACTTCAATGTTAAACCGCAATACAGCATTGATGGCGGCTTAAGCAAATCGTTCGCCAGCAAAAAAGCAAACTTAAAACTCTCTGTAAGCGATATTTTTAACACACGCAAAAACAACGTTACCAGCGAAAGCAATGGCAACCTGATAGATGTACACCAAAAGAATGAAACCCGCGTTGCCCGTTTAACCTTTACCTACAATTTCGGTAACAGCAAAATAAAAGCCCGCCAACACCAAACCGGTGCCGACGACGAAAAGAACCGCGTGAAAAACCAGTAGTTTTAAGAGAGTCAAGAATCGGGAATCAAGAATCGAGACTCAACAAAAAAGGACGGCAGATTATCTGCCGTCCTTTTTTGTTATAAAACGCACATCATTGCGAAGCTCGATTTTCATGCTGAGCTCCGTCGAAGCACCAGATTTGTAGAGCTGCTCTGTATTGTTCGCGATTGCTTCGTTCCTCAATGACGTTAAAGGTTCTGTCTCGATTCCTGACTCCTCTCTATTGTCCTACCATAAACACGGCGTTGCTAAACAGCAGCTTTCCGTTTTCCCAGAAACTACGGAACATCGGGTCGTCAACAAAATATACAACCGAGCCGCGGCCCATATTTTGTACGCCGATCAGCAAGCCATCAACCAGCTTAGCTTTAGCTTTCTGGCCAACAAAACCCGATACGTAGCCATCTTTTTTAATAGTGCCTACATTCCAGTCACCTTCGCCCATGTAATCGTAAACCTCGTCACTCAGCTTAAGTGTATAATAGTAATTAGGGAACCCGAAACCCAGCGGATGAGTATTATCCAGGTTAATTTTATAAATCGCCCCCGGAACCTGAGTTTTAATAGACTCGCGGTTGCGTTCCTGATAAGTAGCTATAACGGCTGGTTTGCTTTTACCGTCACCATCATGCTTTTCTTCCTTACGTTTAATCGTAAAACTACCTTTGCCTACCAGCGCGCCAACAGCATCTTCAACAGCAATTAACTTACCGCCATCTTTAATCCAGCTTTGCAGCTTATCAACAGGCAATTCACCATAATTACCATCAGGGAAAATAGCTACATCGAAATCGCTTAACTTAATGCGGCTAAGATCCTGGAAACGTACCAGCGTAACCGGGTAATTAATTTGCTGCTCAAAATAGTGCCACATTTCACCCATTTGTTCAGAGTTAACCTGGTCGCCGGCAAGTAGCATTACCCTTGGCTGATGAAGTACATGCACAAAGCCCGAACCTAAATCAGCACCCTTATCCACAAAACCCGAAGTTAAGGTGGATAACTGCGTATTATTTTGCGTGGCAATTTGCGTTACTTTCTGCTCAAAGTCGGTTGTGTTATTCCCTGCCCGGGTGATAATGAGCGAGCCAGCCGCATACTTTTTACCGCCTGCCTCAAATGGCAATTCGGCATAATGCACCTTAATATGCTGTTTCATTAGCGCAGCCAAAAAGCGAACATCTTTGGCTGATTGCCATGTTGCCACATAAGCATAAGGGTGACCGGCTATTGCATTATCAACAGCTTTTACTGTCAACGTTGTGTTGGCCGGTTTTATAGATTCTTTCAATCCATAAGTTTTTAAACCATAAGCATAAGGCAACGACCAGGCCGTAATATCATAAGTATTCGAATCAGGGATAAAGGTTTTTGGTTCGAACAATACATTCAGCAATACAGCTTTAGATTGATAGGCGTTAACAACCATATCTTTATCGCCGGCGGTAAAGCCTTCTTCTTTACCTGTAAAATAATTGAACCCACTAAGGCTGGCTTTGCCGGCACCATAGCCATATTGTATTCCGTTCCTATCCAGTAATTGCGCTAAGAGTGCCATTTTATCGGGGTTCTCATTTTTAACGATGTAGGTTTTATACTCGCCCGGTGGATTAGTGCGGTTATTATCGAAGAATTTTTTGTACTCACTCAGTAGCTTAGTCGCATAAGTCGATGACATTTCGATAGTGCTTAAACCGGTAGTATGATGGTGCTCAATACGATCGGCCAAAGTCAGTGTATCACCACTGCGGGTTAGTACCGCAACTCCGGCACTAATACCACCCTGCTCGAAAGTCATACCGATAGAGCCATTGTAAATAGGATAGGTGTCGCCATAAGACGGGTAAAGCAAATCGAACTCTTCTTTAGTGAAATAGGTCCAGCCATGCTGATCGAAATACTTGGCATTGTTTTTACCGATTGTGGTCTGGAACTCGCGCTGCCAAGGCGTAATATCTTTATGGAAAGGTTCGGCAGCGGGTGCAAAATAATACGGACTGTTGTAGCCCTGCTCATGATAATCAACATGCACCTGCGGCAACCATTGATTAAAGTACACCAAACGAGCCTGCACTTCTTTTTGCGTTTGCCATGCCCAATCGCGGTTAAGGTCGAAGTAGTAATGATTTACCCTGCCGCCCGGCCATGGTTCCATGTGCTCGCGAGCCTGGTTATAAGCATCGGGTGTAACACCACGTACTGAGTTATAGAAATTAACATAACGGTCGCGCCCATCGGGGTTTAAACAGGGGTCTATAATTACTACTGTGTTTTTAAGCCATTGCTGGGTTTGCGCATTAGCGGGGTTAACCAGGTCGTACAAAGTTTGCATAGCCGCCTCGCTCGATGCCGGCTCGTTACCGTGCACATTATAACTTAACCAAACCACAACAGGCCCTGCGGTAGACCCTCCGCCCGGTGCTAAACCGGCAAGTTTCATATTGTTCTGACGGATCTCGTCCAGTTTGCCAATGTTTTCGTCATTCGCTATGAATGCCAGCAGTAAAGGCCTGCCCTCATTGGTTTTGCCATATTCAACCAGCTTAATGTTTTTGGAAGCTTGGGCCACGTAGCGAAAATATTCGACTATACGGTAGTGGTAGGTAAACTGATCGCCCAGTTTATAACCTAAAAATTCGGCAGGTGATTTAATCTGTTGAGCAAAAGCAGAGAAGCTGAAAGCCAACAATAACAGGAGGGGGTAAATTTTTTTATGCATAATGTTAGCTAAAGCTAATAAAAAATTAAAATGTTAATGATTTGAAAGCTAAATAATTGATAATAAGGGTTGATTTTATTGATTTAGACTAGCATGGGGTTGTTGGTGACAACACCAACAACGGCCAGGTATCAAATGTCAAGAAAAATCAACGCCATTGTTGGTGTTGTCACCAACAATAACCAATTTTAACCACCAATACCTATCACAATGGCCCTTATCAATTTCGATTATCATCCACAATTTTTTACAGCGACTATATTAGAATGGAAATCGTTGTTAAAAGATGATGCGTTTAAAGATATTATCATCAAAAGTCTTTTATATCTAAAAACTGAAGGTATTACCAAGGTTTACGCCTTAGTAATAATGCCCAATCATATCCACCTCATTTGGCAAATACAGGATGGCTTTAAAGTTGAAAATGTAAAATTGCGCTTTTTAAAATTTACTGCACAACAGTTTAAATTCCGTCTATTGGATACCCATAACAACTCACTTGAGTTATATAAAGTGAATGCAAAAGACAGGCAATATCAGTTTTGGGAAAGAAACTCGTTAAGCATTGATCTTTGGAGCCCTGAGGTTTTTATGCAAAAGTTAAATTATGTACACGACAACCCGCTTCAACCAAAATGGGAGCTCTGTGATTATCCAGTGGACTATAAATATTCGTCAGCAAAATTCTATGAAACCGGAGTGGATGATTTCGGGCTGATAACCCATTATGATGGAGAATAGAAAGTTGTTGGTGACAACACCAACACGGCGAGAGTATTCTGAATCAATTTGAATTTCGTGCCGCTCCGTGCCATTGTTGGTGTTGTCACCAACAATCATTACCGATTTCTGCTAGCACAACAACTTTGCTAATAATACATTACAAATAAGAGCATAATTGTTGGTGACAACACCAACAGCGGCAGAGAAAATAACCAATCCATCACAATACCCCACTGCGCCATTGTTGGTGTTGTCACCAACAATTCACTAACTTTACAACAATGACACCCCTACAAGCCTTACACAAATATTTTGGTTATACTGAGTTCCGCCATCAGCAAGATGCCATTGTTCAGCAGATATTAAACGGCGGCGATGCCTTGGTATTGATGCCAACCGGCGGCGGTAAGTCATTATGCTACCAGTTGCCTGCTGTATTGCTTGGTGGGTTAACGGTAGTTATCTCTCCGCTTATTGCCCTGATGAAAGACCAAGTTGATGCCCTGAATATTAACGGCATCCCGGCAGCTTTCTTAAACTCGAGCCAAAACCCAAACGAACAGCAAAGCATTGTAAGCCGGTTAAAATCGGGCGAGATCAAATTGCTTTATTTAGCACCGGAGCGTTTATTCGGTTCCGAAAGTCGCTTGGTTACTTTCTTAAAAACCTTAAACGTAAGCCTGATCGCTATTGATGAGGCACATTGTATTTCACATTGGGGGCACGATTTTCGGCCGGAATATCTGATGCTTTCGAGTTTTAAAACAGAGTTTCCTAAAACACCGGTTATTGCGTTAACGGCCACGGCTGATGATTTGACCCGCAAGGACATCCGCGAAAAACTAGCCCTACATCAGCCTAAAGAGTTTGTATCGTCATTTAACAGGCCGAACATTAGTTATAAGGTATCGCTAAAAAAAGACAGCTATAACCAATTGCTGGGCTTTTTAGATGAGCACCAGGAAGACTCGGGCATTATCTACTGCCTGAGCCGCCAGAACACCGAAGACCTGGCCGCCGATTTGCAAAAGCAGGGCTATGCCGCCAAAGCTTACCATGCCGGTTTGGATAACGAAACAAAGGCTTTAAATCAGGACCAGTTTTTGCGCGATGAGGTAAAGATCATCGTAGCCACAATTGCCTTCGGCATGGGCATCAATAAATCCAATGTGCGATACGTGGTGCATTACGATCTGCCTAAAAATATAGAAGGTTATTACCAGGAAACAGGAAGAGCCGGTCGTGATGGTTTACCTTCCGAAGCCTTACTCTTTTTCTCCGCAGGCGATGCCTTTAAACTGCAGCGCTTCGCCAGGGTTGAGGGCAATGAAGAGCAAAGCCGCATTATGCTGAAAAAGCTCGACGATATGGTGAAATATTGCCAGCTGCAAACCTGCCGCCGACAGTATTTGATGCATTATTTTAACGAGCAATTCCCCGATCATTGTGGCTCATGCGATGTTTGCCTTACCGAGTATAAAAAGTTTGATGGTACGGTGATTGCCCAAAAAGCATTATCGGCAGTGTACCGTTTAAACCAGCGCTTCGGTACTAATTATGTGATCGATCTGCTTCGTGGATCGCGGAGTGAAAAGATCCGCGAAGAACATAAGCAGTTAAAAACTTATGGAATAGGCAATGATTTAAGCAAAGCCGAATGGCTGCGATACATCGGCCAATTGGTAATACAAGGTTATTTACAGGTTACCGATGATCAGTATCCGGTTTTAAAACTAACCGCAAAAAGTGAAGCCGTTTTAAAAGGGCAACAGCAGGTTGAGTTCTCTATCTCGGAAGCGATGGAAGCCGAAGCAGCAGAAGCCCAGCCAACCGTTTACGAAGCAGGCTTGCTGCACGAGCTTAAAACCATCCGCTTTAATTTGGCGATGAATGAGAATGTGCCTGCATATATTATTTTGTCGGATGCTACTTTGTTAGAAATGGCTACTTATTTACCACAGAGTTTGGATGAACTTGGTCGAATTTCAGGCTTTGGTGAGGTTAAGTTACAACGTTATGGCGAGGCTTTTTTAAGGGTTATTACGGCTTATTGCACTCAACATAATTTAACTTCTAAAATTAGCAGCAAACGGGCTAAGGCTACTAAGACTAAAACAAGCCGGGCATCATCAGGCAATACACAGCGCGAAAGTTTTGATATGTACAAGGCCGGCATCAGCATTGCCGAAATTGCCAGCATGCGCAGCCTGGCACCAACTACTATCGAGAACCACTTGTGTTCCTTCATCCAATCGGGCGAAATGGAAGTGACCGAACTGGTTGATCAGCAAAAAATTCCCGCCATACAGGATGTGGTTGAAAGCTACGGTGCCGACAGGTTAGCCCCTTTAAAAGAAGTTTTGGGTGACGAATACAGCTATACCGAGATCAAAGCAGTGGTAAGTTGGATGAAAAAAGAAGCATAACAATGATCTTCCATTACCAACAATACGAAATAGAAGTTATTAACGATGAGGGCTATGTCTTAAACTCAAAAGATAATTTCAACCATTATCAACATATCCTTCACGATCCGGGGGATGTTTATCAGCCATCGGCCAAACATGGTATAAGAGTTAAAGAAAACGGAATTGAAATATCAAGTGTAATAATTTGTGCGTCAGGTGGAGCAACAGGAATATATGAGCACTCTTATTTAATTAAAGATGGAGTAATATTTATTTGCTGCACCGACAATGTTTACGCCCTGCAAGTTCCATCGTTAAACCTAATATGGAAAAACAGCACAGATTGGGCTACATGTTTTGCTATTTATGAGCTTGATGGAGATTTGATCATATATGGAGAAACAACAATTTCAAGAATTACTGCCGACGGAATTATAAAATGGAAATTCGGCGGACGCGATATATTTGTGACACCTAACGACAAAACGGTGCCGTTTAAAATAGTGGAAAATGAAATTATACTCACAGATTGGTTAGGCTACCAATACCGTTTAAATGCTGAGGGACAAGAACTCGGTTAACCTTTTTTCGGGATGTTTTCAAAATATTCCTTATATATGCCTCGATTTTTAATAAGCTTTTATGATTATAGAACCCAGAATACGCGGATTTATCTGTTTAACCTCTCATCCTCAGGGCTGTGAGCAAAATGTGATCAATCAAATTAATTATATCAAATCAAAGAAAGCAATTGATGGCGGCCCTGTTAAAGTATTGGTAATCGGCGCATCAACCGGTTTTGGTTTGGCTTCGCGCATTACCAGCGCTTTTGGTTCAGATGCTGCTACTGTTGGCGTTTACTTTGAGAAACCACCGGCACCGGGCAAGCCGGCATCAGCAGGTTGGTACAATACCGCAGCTTTCGAGAAACAAGCTCACGAAGCAGGCCTTTATGCTAAAAGCATTAACGGTGATGCCTTCTCTGACGAGATTAAAGCAAAAACCATCGCACTGATCAAGAAAGATTTTGGTCAGGTTGATTTGGTTATTTACAGCTTAGCTTCTCCAAAACGTACAAACCCTAAAACCGGTGTAACCCACAATTCGGTTATTAAACCAATTGGCGAAGTTTTCACCAATAAAACGGTTGATTTCCATACAGGAGTTGTGTCAGAAATTTCGATCAACCCGGCTACCGAAGAAGAAATTGCCAATACAATTGAAGTAATGGGTGGCGAAGACTGGGCTATGTGGATTGATGACATGAAAGCCGCTAACATCTTAGCTAACGGTGTACTTACTGTTGCTTACTCATACATAGGCCCTGCATTAACGGAGAAGGTTTACCGCAAAGGCACCATCGGCCGCGCTAAAGATCATTTGGAGGCAACCGCTTTTGAGATCAGCGATAAGCTGAAAGACATTGACGGTAAAGCCTTGATCTCTGTAAACAAAGCATTGGTTACCCAGGCAAGCTCGGCTATCCCGGTTATTCCTTTATATATCTCATTGCTTTATAAAGTGATGAAGAAAGAAGATATCCACGAAGGTTGTATCGAGCAAATTCAACGTTTATTTGAACAACGTTTATACACCGACGGACCAATACCAACCGACGAAAAAGGCCGCGTACGTATAGACGACTGGGAAATGCGCCCCGATGTACAAGCCAAAGTTGACGAGTTATGGAAAGAAGCCGATACAGAAGCCCTGGCTTCAATTGGCGACTTAGCCGGTTACCGTTCTGATTTTATGAACCTGTTTGGCTTTGAAGTACCCGGTGTAACCTACGGTACCGAAGTTGATGAAATGGTACAAGTTTCGGGCTTGGTTGAGTAATTTCACCCCATTAAATATTATCAAAGCCGAAGTAAAAACTTCGGCTTTTTTATTGAGCTTCCTTTTCGCGAAGCTCGGCATAAGCCAGTAACCGGTACTCCCAGAGTTTGGCTTTTAGCTCGTTATAGTTGGTAAATTGCATATTCAAAAAGTTTATTGATGTGCCGTTATTAAGCTCTAATTCCTCTACCTTATAATTAAACATTCGTCCTTGCTTACCTGCACTTCCACTTAAATCGTAGATGGCTCTAACATCTGTATGTTTAATAGTTAATTGCCTGTTAGTGATCAAAAAACATATAGTTATATTTTCTCTGCTTACTATCATCTTACGAACCACTCCAACCCAGCAAATTTTATAAATACCCAGACCTATTAATACTAAGCACAACAATATTAAATAGAGAATCTGGCGAGGAGAGTAATCATAATGCGTTAAGGAATACGAGATCATAGCATACATCAAAACTATCCAGCAAATAACAAATCCTACGAGTCTGATATTATATAAAATGCTTGATTTCGAAACAATGGTTTCCATAAATAGATTTAGCGCCCCTAAAATAAATTAATTTTGGACACCCGTTTAAATAAAAAAGGTTCCCCGATCAGGGAACCTTTTTTATTGGTTCATTCTTTGAAGCGCGGTTTATTTATTAGCCGACTGGTACTTCTCAAACTCTGTGGCCCTTTGTTCATGGCTCCGGGCCGACCATATATGATAGGCTAACCCTACAATAAAACATTTACCGGCATAATCGAGCGTAATGGCATGTGTAGCCAGCAACTCCCAGTTAATGTAGATAGTTAGGGCAGATAGATAAACATAGCAGTTACTTCGCCGGGCGAATACGTCTTGGTGCGGGCACTGCCAACTATATGGAATAAAGCATTTACAGCAGTAATGGACGAGAGCGCCAATAGCCATGATAAGCCTTGTGTGCTTGGGCCTAATAGCAGCGGCATAAATGAAAGCACTATAAAAATCAGGTTAACTATAGTAAGCCTGCTTTTGGTAATGCCCGATGCAATATCGGGTCTGTTATCCCTGTACCATTGGATAAATCCGCCAGGGAAAACAAACTCCTCAATAATATGCGCTATGATAGCTAAAGGTAGTGGGCTCGCCATTAAATAGTACATTTTCATCTGCTGGTAATTTGCTTTGTTGAAACAAATGTACCTTAGCCTAACCCCCTGCACAATGAGCAAACGGTTAGGCTTACGATAAAAACGGTGGATGGCGGGAAATTTCCGGTGAATGAATATCTTATTTAACCACCTCTACTTTAAAATCTTCGAACGTTACCGTAAAGCTCTTTTTACCCGGCGCGGCACCCACCATCCCAATCTGTGCTTTTACATTTGGCGGGAAGTAGGCCAGGCGCAGCATCTTGAAGTCTTTATTATCAAACGAGTATTGGATCTGTACATAATCGCCTTTACGCAATAGCTTTAGCCAGATAGATTTTGGGCTATCATTACGCGGCACAACTGACCAGTCTGATACATCGCGGGTAACAACGGCACTTACGTTTTGCACGCCATCCACATATTCAATGCCTGTTTTAATCCAGTTTTTGTTGTCGATACGTACCATTAAGCCTGCCTGATGGAAAAGCTCTTCGTAATGACCTGTTATTTTTACTGAAGCTTCGAAGTTGCCCGACATTTCCTGGTAGTAAAACGGACCCGAATCTCGAATGAAACCATAGTGGGTAGTACGCCAGTAGTCCGTTCCCGGATCAACAGTCATGGTTAGTGAATCGGGGTAAGCTTTCCAGGTTTTAGGCTGATTAAACCATTTCATGTTTTTGCCATTTTGTGCAGAAGCCACAAGCGTTGCAGATAGCAGCGCAATGGCTAAAAGAAATTTTCTCATATAGATGTTAAAGGTTGGCAGGGATATCGGCGTAAATCTAACAACATTTTATAAGCTTCGCTGTATATTTACATCATGGTTACCGAACAACTTTATGAGCTGTTTTTACAGCACCCTGTAATTAGTACCGATACCCGCAAAATTGCGAAGGGCAGTTTATTTTTTGCCTTAAAGGGCGATAAGTTTGATGCCAACAGCTTTGCCCAAAAAGCTATTGAAGCCGGCGCTGCTTATGCCATTATTGATAATGCCCAATACCGCCTTGGCGAACAATATATTTTGGTTGATGACGTGTTGACCAAGCTACAAGACCTTGCCCGCTATCATCGCAAGCAATTGCAGATCCCGGTTATTGGCTTAACAGGCACCAACGGTAAAACCACTACTAAAGAATTGATTAAAGCCGTGCTCTCGCAGCACTTTAATACGTACGCTACCGAGGGTAACCTCAACAACCATATCGGTGTGCCATTGAGCATTTTATCAGTCAATAAAAACCACGAAATGGCGGTTATTGAAATGGGAGCCAATCATCAGAAAGAAATTGAAATGTTGTGTACCATTTCGCAGCCATCGCATGGCTTAATTACCAATGTAGGTAAAGCCCATCTCGAAGGTTTCGGCGGGGCGGAAGGTGTAAAAATTGCCAAAGGCGAACTGTACGATTACCTGCAAGCCAGCAAAGGCGTTATCTTCATTAATACTGATAGCCCGGTACTGGCCGAAATGAAGACAGCACGCGGTCTACAAAACACAATCGGTTACGGTACTCAATCTTCCGGCAATCTGATCACCGGTAAAGTAACTAAAAACGCCCCTTATGTTTCATTAGAGTGGAAAGGCGAAAACGGCATCAGCCACGAAGTTGATTCTCATTTAACCGGAGCCTATAACCTGGACAATATGCTGGCTGCCATCTGCATAGGCACTTATTTTAAAATGAGTGATGCCGAAATTAATGCAGGCATCAGCGGTTATCAGCCAACCAATAACCGTTCGCAAATTACGCAGACAGCCAGTAACACTTTGATCTGTGATTATTACAACGCCAACCCAAGCAGCATGGCTGTAGCTATTGACAACGTCAGCACCATGGATGCCAAAGATAAAGTTTTGGTATTAGGCGATATGTTTGAACTGGGTGATGAATCTGCTGCCGAGCACGAAGCCATTATCCAGAAAGCTATCGCCGCGCCGGTTAATCAACGCATCTTTATCGGCAAAGCATTCTACGATTTGAAAAAAGGTTTCAGCGCCGATTTTTATGAGACTACCGATGATGCCATTAAGGCTTTGAAAGAAAAGCCGGTTAAGCATGCAACGGTGCTGATTAAAGGATCACGGGGGATGGCTTTGGAGCGATTGGTGGAGTTATTTTAAAGCATTAACAAAGGTGTTCCGTTTTTTTAAAGCGGAACACTTTGGAACACCCGGAACACCTTGGCAAAGTCGCGAAAATCATCGTTTCTGATATCCCGAATGCCGTTTTCGGTGCCAAATACAAAAATGACTTAAAAGTCCGGAACACCCTGTTTTTGCACAAGATTTGTCATTCAGAGTGCTAACGAGGAATCTTCTTCGCCCTGTAAGTTCATCGCTTATATATAGCAGAAGATTCTTCGTTAGCACTCTGAATAACAAAATAACGGCAGTCATGCTGAGCCCCGTCGAAGCATGGTGCAGAGGGTCTCTGCGCGCGACACTTCGA
>CAHJXH010000012.1 GCA_903644075.1 Sphingobacteriaceae bacterium
ATTTTCAATGGTACTGTTTTTGTTAACTATCTAATATTATGGAAGATCAAAAAATTATATCAGGCAGAAACGAGCAGGAGGTTTGGCCGCTAATTGAAGCGAGCCTTACCACAGATGAATATACTTACGACGTGCTGATTGAGCAGGCCGGTAAGCGTATCCAGTTATATATTGATATTGACCCGGGAGGCGGCTTCGAAGGCGGTTCTGAGCTTACACAGATAAAAGCTCCTTTGCCGGTTAGCACCGTGTTTAAGTTTGCCCTACATCACCAGGGGTTTATTGATACTGTGGGTAAGTTTTTTGGCATGCAGGATGTAATAACCGGCTATCCCGAATTTGATAAAAAGGTAATAGTAAGTACCAATAACGAAACATGGGTACATGAGTTGTTTGCCGATGCCGACGTACGGGATATATTCTCAAAATTAGAGAACTTTACCTTGGGCATCCATAACCACCATGCCGAAAACAGCGAAATTGACCATCCGTGGCTCGAATTTAGCAGTGATGAAGCTTACGACGATACCGAAACGCTAAAACAGATTTACCACGGCTTCTGTGTTTTGTTGCAGCTTTTAGATAGCTAAATTGTGACAATTAGTTCAGCCATACTTTATTAATTTAGAGGGAATTAAATTCTTTAAAATCCCCTATTATGGAATGGTATCAATACCTGGCAGCCTTTTTTGCAGGCGCATTTTTAGCTAACACCGTGCCGCATTTTGTAAAAGGCATTTGTGGCGATAAGTTCCCTACGCCTTTTGCAAAGCCGCCGGGCAAGGGTTTGTCTTCACCCACTACCAATGTAATTTGGGCGCTGGTTAATTTGCTGGTTGGCTATTTATTATTGGGGAGAGGCAACGTGAATAGTGAGCACCCAGCTGCTTTAATTACTTTCTTTGCCGGTTTTGCAGCATTAAGCATTATGATGAGCAGTCACTTCCAAAACAAGGACAAAGAATAGCCACTTCATTTATTTATTAATTAAATAAGAAAGTTAAAACGAAAAGTCCACATTGGGGTTCATCAATAATTGTAGCCTATTGCTGCTTTATATTTGAATCAATACCCCTATGCCCAAACTATCCGAACGACTTATCGCCTACAACCAACCCTTGTTACCAGCCATGGTTCAACTCAAATACGAGGCCATGGCCGAAAACGAATACCGTTTTTACCGGGGCACCAGCCACCTGTTTTACGAAGACCTGGCAAAGGTTACAGATTTCCCAAAATCGCCTGCTGCATGGATCTGTGGCGATCTTCACCTCGAAAATTTCGGCAGTTATGCGGCCGATAATAAACTGGTTTACTTCGATTTAAATGATTTCGACGAGAGCATCAAAGCTCCTGCTACCTGGGAACTGGTGCGGCTGATTACCAGTATTATGATCGCCTTCGACTCTTTAGATATTGAACAGGAGAAAGCGCTAAGCATGGCCAAACTTTTCATGAAAACCTATGCTGAAACATTAGTAAAAGGCAAAGCCTACAGCATAGACCCGCGTACCGCACAGGGCATTGTGCGCGATTTTTTAACCGCAGCAGAAAACAACAACCAAAAGGTTATTCTGCGTAAGCGTACCGAAGAGAAGAAACATAAAATTGTACTCTCATTAACAGACGAGCGGCACATCAAAATAAAAAAGAAATTACGCGCCGAACTGGTAACCCATATTGAAGACTGGATTGCCAACAGCAGCGATAGCCCTTATAATTTTAAGGTAAAAGATGCCGTGTTCAGGTTAGCTGGCACCGGCAGCATCGGCCTGAAACGTTATTTGTTTCTGTTGAAGAGCACCAATACCAAAGGCAAATATTTGTTGCTGGATATGAAACAGTCGACCAAGTCAGCTTTAGCGCCTTATATCAGCATTCCACAACCCGAGTGGACTACCGAGGCCGATCGTATTGTTACGGTGCAGCAACGCATGCAATATATTTCAGCATCATTACTCAGCACCACAGTTTTCAGGGAAGAGCCTTATGTATTACAAGAACTTCAACCCGTAAAAGACAGTATTAAATTTAAGTTGATTAAAGACCGTTACCGCGATATTTACCGGGTGATCGATGATATGGCCATGCTCACCGCATCATCTCAGTTACGCAGCGCAGGTATGGACGGCACCGCCCCAATTGACGACCTGATTGCCTTTGGTAAAAACCCAGACTGGCAGGATTATCTGATTAATTACGCACAAAATTATTCGCAACATATTAAAGCTTATTACCAGGAATTTTTGAAGGATTTTAAGCAAGGAGTTTTCGATTCTGAACCTGAAATAGCAGCACCAAAAGCAAGTTAGCAATTGCCGTTTCTTCAGAGCCGGTTAATACAATCAAAAATATTGCACAATAATTAGGGTAAATTTATTATAATCCACTGATTGAAATACGCAGAGCCGTTATCTTTACAGAATTTTAATCTTATAATAAACCGCTGTTGGGCCTTATTATTTCGTTTAACTTTGCGGCTACATTAAATAATGAAAACTATTCCGGTACATCAGCTAAAAGACAGGGACGTTCCGTCGGGAGTGGATATGCACCACTTTGTTCCCGGCGAACTTCCGGCAAAAGTTGGAGACCTCGGTGCCCATCGCGACGATCACTATTTATTTTTTCTGTTAGAAGATGGCCATGCCGAACTGATGATCGATTTTCATAAAATGGAGTTTTATCGTAATTCGCTTTACTATATATTACCGGGGCAAGTACATCACCGCATTAAAGGCGAAATTGCCCACGGCTGGTATATTGCGGTGGACCCTATGCTGATCCCGCTTGATTATCGCAACATATTTGAAACCCAGCTCATTTTACAGCAGCCTCATGTGTTAAATGAACAGTGTATGCAGCAATACCAAAGCCTGCTCAACCTGCTTCACCAAAAACACCGGGAGGATCATCAAACATCATTTTACACCCCCATTATCCATTCTTTGGTACAGTCATTTACCGGGATGGTGGCAGGTTGTTATTGCCAGGCACAAAACGGAGGTATCCAGTTAACCCGGCCACTGCAGTTGTCGCAGCAATTTAAGAAGTTATTGAGCGAACATATCCGTACTATCAGAAGCCCATCGGCCTACGCTGCTCTGCTAAATGTGTCCGAATCGTACTTAAACGAGGCTCTTAAAAAAGCCACAGGCTTCTCGGTAAGCTATTGGATTACGCAGGAAGTTGTGATGGAAGCGAAGCGGCTTTTATACTACAGCGAACTCAATGTAAAGCAAATTGCGCACGATCTGGGCTATGATGACCATACCTATTTTTCGCGCTTATTTAAGAAAACCACCGACGAAACCCCATTAGGGTTTCGCACGAAGCACCGCAAATAGTCCAATCAATACCTCAAAGCTTCCATTGATAAGGGCTAAAAATGAATGTTTCTTTGTTACATCAAAACAAAGAGCATGGAAACATCCACTTTAAGCAAAATCAAAAGCACTGCTGCAAAACTATTTGAAGGCCGCATGCTACAGGTAGGCACCGTGCTGGAAGTTCGGCAGTGGGAGCCTTGCACCATTATAGAAATTGACCTGCATTTACCCACAACTGATATGACAGCCTGGGTAGAAAATATACCCTACATTAAATTTAAAGTTGCCGATCTTACTTATCGCGATTATACGCCATCGGGCTGGGATGCCGAGACCTGCACCTGCACTATTTTTGTGGATGCCGCACACAACGGCCCCGGCAGTTTATGGGCACGCAACCTGCAAAAAGGCAATACCATAAGCTACCTTAAAGTCGGCGAAACCCGCCATTGCCCAATCGGCACTTCATCTATAATTGGTTTGGGTGATGAAAGTAGCTTGGGGCATTTGCTTGCCTTACAGCAAACCGTAATACCCGGCGGCAGGTTTACCGGTGCCATTGTAATGGGCAATGAAGAGCACCGTAACTTATTCGGCCAGTATTTTAAATCACCCTTAAAGGCTATTGCGCGTCATGATACCTATGGCTACCATAGCTTAAACGAATGGCTGGTTAATCAACAGTATAGCCTGGAAAACACGATGTTTTATTTAGCCGGAAATAATGTTATGGTTGATCAGCTACGCAAGCTATTGAAGAAACAAGGCTATACTTCGGGGCAGATCAGGGCGCAGGGTTTTTGGTCGTAAACTGCGTTGCTAAATGTATTAAGCTTGCTACTTAGTTGTTGCAAGCTTTTTTTATTGGTATAAAAGTACTATTTATGCAGTGCATCTCCCTCCGGGTGAACCTATATCAATGAAGAATACGTTAAAAATCTGCCTTGTAGCTGCTTGCAGCATTGCCATTAATTTTGCCTCAGCCCAAAATACTTTTAAAACAGATAAGTCTGTACTGCAAACCATCAACCAAAATTTTAAGGATGCAGATGTACAGTATAAGCTGATGAAGGAGGGCTTAAAACCTGGCCAGTTCCCTAAAACATTTAACCCTAAAACAGGGGTACCCGAAACCAGTGGGTCCGACTGGTGGTGTAGCGGTTTTTACCCGGGTACGCTATTGAACATTTACCAGGAAACTAAAGACACGCTTTTATTGAGCGAAGCCAAACGCATGCTCGGCCTGCTCAGTAATGAGCAATACAACAAAAACACACACGATTTAGGTTTTATGATGTATTGCAGTTTTGGCACGGCTGAGAAAGTTGCGCCCGATGCTAAATACAAGCAGATATTGATCAACAGCGCTAAATCATTATCAAGCCGGTTTAACCCAAAGGTAGGCTGCATTAAATCATGGGATTCTAAAAAACCGGAGTACCTGGTAATTATCGATAATATGATGAACCTCGAACTGCTGTTTTGGGCAACCAAGGCAACTGGCGACTCGAGCTATTACAAAATAGCGGTAACCCATGCTAATACCACGATGAAAAACCATTTCAGGGCAGATTATAGTTCGTATCACGTAGTTAATTACGACCCACAAACAGGTGCTGTGATCCAGAAAAGAACGGCGCAAGGTTATGCGAATGAATCTGCCTGGGCACGCGGACAAACCTGGGGTTTATATGGTTATACACTAATGTACCGCGAAACCCATGATAAAAAATACCTGGAGCAGGCACAACACATCGCCCATTTTATATTGCAAAACCCTAACCTGCCTAAAGACAAAGTACCTTATTGGGATTTCAACGCGCCCAACATCCCTGATGCTTTACGCGATGCTTCAGCCGGTGCGGTGATGGCTTCGGCCTTGCTGGAGCTTTGTAGGTATGCTGATGATAAAAATGGTCGCGAGTATTTCAATGTGGCACAAACGCTTATCAAATCATTATCTGCATCACCCTATAAAGCAGCTAACGGCACTAATGGCGGCTATTTGTTAGCACACAGCGTGGGCAACATCCCCGGTGGTACAGAAATTGATCAGCCATTAACCTATGCAGATTATTACTTTGCAGAAGCCATGATGAGGTACCAGGCTTTCGCTAAAAACTAAGCTTTCCCTTTCAGCATATCCAGCGGATAAAAACTATCGCGCCAATAAATACCGCCTTGCTTTAGGGTGATAAAGGCTGATCTGGCAGAGATATACGCCATTAAAAGCCCGGCAAATGGTATCATCAGCGCATGCCACCATTTGTTGGGTAACACCGGCGAAGTCATATAAATAGACTGGAATATTAATATCAGACATGCCATCCCCTGCTCGGCTTTGGTGCCGAATAGTAACATCAATGGCACCGGCAAGGCAATTAGCCCTAGCACAATGATCATCCCGCCTAGGGTTTTTATAATACTATAATCAGCGACGGCGAAAGAATTTTTCATTAAGCCGTTTACAAACTGCTTTACATTGTGGTACCACTCTAAACCAACATAACCTTTACCTATCAGCACATGTTGTTTCAGGCCTGCAGATTTAATGAGCTGACCCAATTTCAGATCATCATCCGGTCGGAGTTTAATCTGCTGATGAGTTCCGGCTTTTTCATAAGCCTCGCGGCGGATTAAGTTGAACGCCCCGATACCTATAGAAGCCTTCGATTTTGGGTTGCTTGATGCCCATGGCCTAAACTGCAGCATAAACAACATGGTAAAAGTTCCCAGCATAGCATTCAGCATTTCCGACCGCGAAATAACTTCGGGCAAAATACACAGGTGATCGATCTTGTTTTTGGTAACGTATCCTACAGATTTATTTAAGGTATCGGGATGAAACTCCACATCAGCATCGGTAAAAAGCATCCACTCTTCTGTACTGTTTAAATAGCCCTGGTAAAGTGCATGGTTTTTACCCAGCCAGCCACGAGGCAGTTCAGTAATGTGGGTTACAGAGAGTTGCGGATATTTACCAATAAAGGTTTCTAAGATTGCCGCAGTGCCATCCGTCGAGCGGTCATTTAGTACAACAATGCGATAATTGGTATAATTGAGTTTACATACACTTTGCAATGCTTTCTCCAGATCGGCCTCTTCATTGCGCACCGCAATAATAATGGCAACAGATGGTTCTGCTTCTGCCGCAGACTGTAAGTTTAGATAATTTATTTTTCTACCATTAATGAGCAGGTAAATGATGATGCCAACCCAGCATAAGGTTGCAAATAAACTGTAATAGAAAAAGGTCATCAGAGCGGGATCAATCTGCCATAAAGATGAACAAAATTGACCTATAACGCTACTGGTTTATACCGAATGATTAATCGTGAAACTTCAGTCCGTCTAAAGCTTTGTTTACCTTTTTGTTTTCGCCATAAACAATAATGCCCACCAGGTCTTGCTCATCATCCGTATGGCTGGCGGTTTCTTTCAGGTTGTCTTCTTCGGTCATGGTAGCGAATAAAGGTTGGGAGTAAATACCGATCTGTAATTCGCGTTCTTTAGCCCGGTTAAAAGCGCGTTTAATTTGTTCGCTATCTATGGCTTTATAAATCAACATCGGCTGCTTTAAAAACGGCAGGTAGGTATTGCCCGATGCCGTTACCAAATGCCTGCCATGTAATTCAGGGAATTCAATGGCTATAGCGCTTGCTAAAAATGCGGTTACATTGAGTTTTTGCCAGCTCTTTAAATCATCGCGCAAAACGATGGCTATTTTATTATCGTGCATCAGTTAAGCAAGGTTTAGTTCCATCTGGATGTTGCATCTTTCGTAGGGCGATGGGTTGCCCAATACTTTTTTGAACCCAAGCTTCTGGTAAAGGTTAATGGCTGGTTTCAGTATCATATTACTTTCAAGGTATATTTTTTTAGCCCCTAATGATTTTGCTTTTTCCACAACAGTATTACCCAGCATATTGCCAATCCCCTTACCCTTAACCGAAGGTGATACTGCCATTTTAGCCAGCTCGTAGGTATCCCCGTTCATTTTAATTAAAGCGCAGGTGCCTACAGGTTCGCCTTTATGCAAGGCGAGATAAATGTAGCCACCTTTATCCAAAATATATTCTTTAGCATGGTCGAGCGATTGGTAATCAGCTGCCTCCATTTTAAAATAGGTGGTTATCCATTCTTCGTTCAATCGTCTAAAATCTGCCTGGTATTTAGGGTCGTATTCAACTATGGTTACATCGCGGCTTTCGCGTTGCTTTTTGGCATCAATTACGCGCTTGTCGAGGCTGCGTTGCTCCAGTACATATTCCCACTCTTCAATGGCTTTCCATAGGTTGTGCTGGGTTTCGGCCAGCGCATCTTCTATGGCGGTATTTACATCCATAAATTGTTCCTGTAAACGCTCGTCGAAGCTCAACCCTTTTTCGGTTAGCATTACATAGTTTTTGCGTCCGTCACCTTTGTAAGGGCTTTCTTTCACAATGCCTTTTTTGGTCATCTCCTTCACGATGGTGCTTACCGAGGGGTGCGAATGGCCAATCTCCTGCGCTATGTGCGTAATGGTTTTTTCTTCGCCATTACATAACGAATAATAAACCGGGAACCATTTGGGCTGCATCTCTACATTATAAAGTGTATACACTTTACTGGCCTGGTCCATGTGTAATTCTGTTAACCTGCGCATCCGGCTGCCCAATGCCAGGCGGCCAACTTTATTATAAAACTCCATTGAAATAGTAAATTACGTAATCAATTACGCAAATTTATATTTTGTATTCTATTATCCAAAATGTTGATGAAAAATAATTGCTATTTTTAATTAAATAAGCTGATTATGAAAAAGCTATGTTCTACATTGTTGCTTTGGCTATTTTTCTTAGCCTACTCATACGCGCAATCAAATCCAACCACATCCATTAACGCGCTCAGAAATTACTGGAAAATATTTTTACGTGATAAGCAACTGGAAAAAGCCATGAACCTATATACAGACGACGCTGTTTTCTTTAGCCCCCAAAGCCCGGCTAAAAAAGGCAAGCCCGCAATCCGGAAGCTTTTTACCCAGGCAATGAAAGCCTACAACAGCAATATCGAATTTCAAAATTATCATACAGTTTTGTATGGCAGTATGGCGTATGAAAACGGTGAATATACAGAGACACTTTTGAATAATGCGACCAAACAAAAGCTTGCTTTGAAGGGCTGTTATTTAATGATTTTGAAACGTCAGTCTACCGGTCAGTGGCAAATTGTACAACAGATGTGGACGACGTATAAGTAGTTGCAGCATTTGCCGAGGTAAGTGGTTAATCGCATTTCTGCTATATTTACAAACCGATGCCCCAATACCATCTACATTTTAAAAACAAATTACTTATCGCAGGAGCCCTCTGCGTGTTAATTATATTGCTGGTTAACCTCGATGCTTTTCCACATTTTGTAAATCAATTTTATTCGGATGGTTTGTACCGGGTAATATGTTTTATACTTCACCCGCTTTTAGGCTGGCTACCGTTTAGTTTTGGCGATGTATTATACATAGCAGTAATTGCCTACCTGCTTTATGCGGTGGTGCATTTATTGATACTGTTATTTAAAAAACGATTTAAACCTGCCGGGAGTTATCTGCTACAGCTCCTCATCGGTTTTCAAACAACTATCGTGTTATTTTACCTGGGCTGGGGGTTAAATTATTTCCGTCCGTCCGCTGCTGAGCGGCTCAATCTTCAGGACACATCTTATACACTTAATGATGTAAAAGCTGTAACACGCATGCTGGTCGACAGTGTGAACCAAAGCCGCAATGCATTAACGCAGGCAGATCTTAATCAGCAAAATAAATCCATTTATCACACTGCAGTTAATGCGATTGATAGCTTATCGAAAACTTCGACCCAGTTTAAAACTTTTATGCCGGGGGTTAAACCATCGCTGATTAGCCCGCTGTTGAATTATTTAAGCACCTCGGGCTATTATAATCCATTTACAGGCGAAGCGCAAATTAACTGGCAAATGCCGGTGTTTGACCGCCCGTTTACGGCATGCCATGAAATGTCGCACCAAATGGGTTTTGGGCGTGAAGATGAGGCTAATTTTGTAGGATACCTGGCGGGCATCCATTCATCAGATCGCCTGTTAAAATATTCGGCCTATTACGAGGGTGCCACCGAGTTTCTACACTATCTGCATCGCAGGGATACTGTTGCGCATCATGAATTAAAAGCCATGCTTAATGCTTCTGTTAGGCAAGATTTAAAAACAGATAGCGCTTATTGGGAAGGCTATGCGGGGCAAATTGGCCTTATTAGCGGCAGGTTTTATGATAGCTTTTTAAAGGCCAACAACCAGCCTGCAGGTTTACGTACTTATAACCGGATGATTAGGTTAACGATGGCTTGGTATAGAAAGGGAGTCCGGAGGTCGGTGAGTCCGGAAGTCCGAAAGTAACTTCCCTCCGTCATCCCGAACTTGTTTCGGGAACCTACATGCTAAGTATACGCAATGCATGGTTTAACCTGTCCTGTGGGGTGCTGAAACAAGTTCAGCATGACGAGTGGAGAAAATACAATTTTATACTATTTTTAAACCCTATGCCCGCCAAACCCATCTCTAAAAAAATAAGACCGCTGCAGCTCATCGTGATCATCTTTTTCACGGTATCGGGCGGGCCGTATGGGTTAGAGTCGCTGATTAGTTATGCGGGGGTGCATGCTACTTTACTTTTACTGCTCATTACTCCTATTCTTTGGGATGTACCCGCCATACTTACCGTTGCCGAACTCAACAGCATGATGCCTATTGAAGGCGGGTATTACCAGTGGGTTAAAAATGCTTTAGGCATGCGTTTTGGTTTTTACGAAGGCTGGTGGACATGGCTCTACACCTTTATCGATCTGGCGATTTACCCGGTTATGTTTATCCAGTACGCTACTTTCTTTTTCCCGTGGATGGTTACTTATCAAATTCCGGTTTGTTTGGTATTTGTGTGGCTATCAGCATTAATTAATATACTGGGTATTGTGCAGGTTGGCAGGGCATCCATGATACTTAGCGTTGCGGTACTTGGGCCGTTTGTAATATTGTTAATAGCTGCGCTGATGCATCATTCGCTAAGTGCGCATATACCTGCACCATCGGTAAACCATTTAAAGTTCCCTGCCCTTGCTATGGCCTTATATACTGTGATGTGGAACTGCTTAGGCTGGGATAATGTAACTACGTATGCAGGCGAGGTAGAAAAACCGGTTCGTTCCTACCTCATTTCGGTATTCAGTGCCTTTGGTTTGGTTATTGTAATTTATTTTGTGGTGATACTGATAGCCCAGCAATCGGGCATTAACCCTAAGGTATTAAGTGATAACCGTTTCCCAGCCCTGGGTGAAATGATAGGCGGGCACTGGCTGGGGGCACTAATTGCCTTTGGCGGTATGGCCAGTGCCATGGGTATTTATACGGCAGTACTGCTTTCGGTATCGCGCATCCCCAAAGTAATGGCCGATGATAAGTTGTTGCCCAAAGCATTAACCAAACTTCACCCTAAATACAATACACCCTATTTATCTATTATTATATGTTCGCTGGTTGTTAGTTTAATGATTCTTTGGTCTTTTAATGAGTTGCTGATTATCGATGTTACCGTATATGGCGCAGGCCTGTTTTTAGAATACGCTACCCTGATTGTGATGCGTATTAAACAGCCTGATACCCATCGACCATTTAAAATACCACTTGGCGTGGGTGGCTTATTAGTGTTCCTGATATTGCCAACTGCTGTGTATTTCATAGCCATGGCTGGTGCTTTCGATTCTACAGAACAAGCAATTAAGCCTGCCATATTTGCGCTGTTAGCCCTATCAACTGCAGAATTATTTTGGCAGATTATTAACTTAAGGCGTCGTATTGCGTTAAAAAGATAGGTATCTTTGATTAACCCCTAACCTTATACCTCTAACCTATGAAATTCAAGGCATTAATAGTCTCGTCTGTAATTACACTAAATTTATTTGCTCTGCATTACCGGTCGGTGGCGCAATCTGTTGTCCCAAAACCGAGTGAAGTGGTTATTACGCCGTACAAAACTACCATGTTGGCTGATGGTAAGGATGAAGCACAAATAAAAGTTGTTGTGATTGATAAAAGCGGAAAAGATATTGGTAACGCAGGCCAGTTAGTCAGATTCAGCATTACAGGCGATGCCATAATCAGTAAGCTAAGCGATCATCAAAACTACAATGAGATTGGGCTGCCTAACCATGTGATAACCCAGGGCCATTTACATAATGGCATTTTATGGGTTACCCTGCGTTCTGGGCTCCAAAAGGGCGTTGTAAAGTTCGAAGCTAAAGCCGATAGCCTGTACCCGGGTTCAACCGAAATAAGGATGATACAGCCCAACCCGGCCCATAAGGTAACTACAGTGGGTTACACACCTAAAAAAGTGCCCGGCAAAATTTTGGGTGCCGATATCTCTTTTCTACCAGAGCTGGAAGCTAAAGGCGTTAAGTTCACCGATAAGGGTGTACAAAAAGATGCGATTGAAATACTGAAAGATCATGGTTTTAACTACATCCGCCTGCGCATATTTAACAACCCTGCACGCGACAGCGGGTACTCGCCGCAAAAAGGGTTCTGTGATTTAGAACACACTAAGCAAATGGCTAAGCGGGTTAAAGCAGCCGGCCTTAAATTATTGCTCGATTTCCATTACAGCGACTACTGGGCCGATCCGCAGCAACAATACAAGCCCGCTGCCTGGCGCGGGCAAGATTTTAACGCCTTGAAGCATTCTGTATATGCCTATACTGTTGATGTTTTACGACAATTAAAAGCACAAGGTACCTTGCCCGATATGGTACAGGTTGGCAACGAAATTAACCACGGTATGATATGGCCCGAAGGTGAGATTAATAACCTCGATAGCTTAGCCGAATTACTTTATATGGGTGTACAGGGCATAAAAGCCGTTGATCCAACAACCCCGGTAATGCTGCATATTGCCTTGGGTGGGCAAAATTTAGAAGCGCGTTTTTTCCTCGATCAGATGCTTGAACGCAATGTGCCTTTTGATGTGATTGGCTTATCTTATTACCCGAAATGGCATGGCACTTTAGATGACCTGAAAGCCAACATGACAGATCTGTCTGTCCGTTACAACAGGCAGGTAATGGTGGCCGAATACACGCAGCTGAAAACCGAGGTTAACGACATTGCCTTTAGCTTACCTAACAATAAGGCTTTAGGTACCTTCATCTGGGAACCATTGAACACCTGGGAGCAGATTTTTGATAAGGATGGAAAATCGAATACCTACATTGATTTGTACAATGGTATTTCGAAGAAATATATTACGAAGTAATCAGTATTTACGGAATTAAAGATCCAAAACACAAAAGCCCTTTATCAGTTATAACTAGGTTGCATTAAACAAGTTAATTATGAGATCGATATGGAAGGGCTCAATCGGGTTTGGGCTGGTAAATATTCCCATTAAGTTATATTCGGCGGTACAAAACAGTTCGCTCGATCTGGATATGCTGGATGGCCGCGACCATGCCAAAATCCATTTTATGCGGGTTAACGAGCATACCAAGAAAGAGGTGCCTTATGATAAAATAGTGCGTGCCTATAAAATGGATGACGACTATGTAGTGGTTGAACAAGCCGATTTTGAAGCCGCCAGCCCCGAGAAAACCCGACTGATAGAGATTGAAAGTTTTGTTGAGATGAGCGAGGTAAACCCCATGTTTTACGAAACATCGTACTACGCCGAACCCGAACAAAAAAACAGCAAAGCTTATACCCTGCTTGTTGAAGCTTTGAAGAAAAGCAAGAAAGCAGGCCTGGCACGCTTTGTATTACGCAACACAGAGAACCTCTGCATCATCCACCCCGAAAACAATGTACTGGTGGTTACCCGCATCAGGTTTGGGCAGGAGATTAGGAGCACCGAAGATCTGAACATCCCTAAAGAAGGTACAATCAGCAAAAAAGAGCTGGATATGGGTTTGGCACTCATTAACCAGTATGCCGAAAAGTTTGATGTATCGAAGTTTGAAGACCACTACAGCGACGACCTCCTGAAAATCATTAAAGCCAAGGCTAAAGGTAAACACCCTACCGTTAAGAAAATGAAGGTGGTTAAAGCATCGAGCGATGACCTTTACGACCAACTGATGGCGAGCTTAAGCAAAAAGGGCGCATAAATCATCCCCACCTTAATATGTTGAATTTTAATTATATAATTAATTTATCTGTCTTCAAACTTTCGTTCTAGTTTAATGTTGTAAATTATAACTAAAACAAAAGACAACATCATGGCAACTAAAACCAAAACACCAGAGACCACTACAGACGTACAAGAATCGGCATTAAACGAATTGTTTATAGACGAACTTAAAGATATTTACTGGGCCGAAAAGCACCTGACCAAGGCTTTGGCTAAAATGGCAAAAAACGCTACTTCGGATGAATTGCGCCAGGCACTACAAAATCACCAGACTGAAACTGAAGGTCAGATTACCCGACTGGAATCAGTATTCGAGTCAATTGGCGAAAAAGCCGTTGCCAAAAAATGTGAAGCCATGAACGGCCTGATTAAAGAAGCCGAAGAAATTATGGAAGACACTGAGGATGGCAGCATTACCCGCGATGCCGGTATTATTTCGGCTGCGCAAAAATCAGAGCATTACGAGATTGCTTCTTACGGTACATTAAAAACATTGGCTGCAACACTAGGCTATACCGAGGCTGCCGAACTTTTAGGCCAAACCCTAGAAGAAGAGAAAAACGCAGATGCACTGCTTACACAAATTGCAGAAAGCAGCATCAACACATCTGCAAAAAGCGAGAAGAAGTAAAGCGACGTATTTCTTTAATACAGCACAGGGCCCTTTAACAGGGCCCTTGTTGTTTATTAATTTTTGTTTATAAACTTGCCATCAACCCAAACCAATGGCAAATCGGTATCTAAAAGCCCACGGGTTACTTCTGAGTTAACGATGATTGCCAGGTCGAATTTCTGAAAACGGATACAGGTTTCGTACAAGGCTTCGGTTACTTTAAGCGCAGTTTCGAAGTTTCCATTACTTAAAACAGTAAGCTGGTAAGCTCCTGATTTGTATGGATCAGTAAAACATTTTTCTATATCAAACCTCAATAATTTACATATTTCGGTAAGCATGTAGCTGTTGACAGGATCATCGTCATCAAGCAAATGGAATAAGGTATTTTCAAGTCTTTGAGTAAAATTGAATGTCAAGTCGCCCTCTTCAATTTTCCTTATAATTGACATAGTTTATTTCTAATTAAAAAATAAAGATATAAATTCTATTTTATATTGCATGGTAAAGAGAGTAAGAATCGGGAATCAGGAATCGAGATCATCAACTTTAGCATAGAGGAGATACGTCAAAGCCCCTCGTAGCTATGCAGAGCGGCTCTGCAAGCCGGGTGCTTCGACGGAGCACAGCATAACAAATGCTTCGTACCTCGCAATGATGTGCATGGTGGTAAATCCGAACTCTAACATCCGAATTCCGAAATAATTTCCCTTACTTATTTCTATACAAGTTGAAGCTGTACTCTGTATTCCCTTTTTCTTTCTGGGTTTTGCGGAAACCGTAGTATACAGTAAACTCAGGCCCGATGTAGCGGTAAACGGCAATAGTATCGTTCTGGTTCGATTTTACAATCCCGTACCCAGCTGGTGCCAGGGTTACCACTATCTTTCTGGCTTCAGCCTTGCTGGTAGTAAAAAACGCAAGCGCATAAGCTTTCCCTTTTAGTTTCTGGAAGCTCATTTTGTCGGTATTAATGGTTGAATTATATACCCGTGAAACCGTATCTCGTGTTACTTTACCTTCTAAATACTTATAACCGTTTTTTATAAAATAAGGGTCGGGGTGTGCTGGGTTAACGTTATTAAAACAATCAATCAGGTCTGTAATACTGGTTGGGTAGGTATTATCTTTTTTAGCGTCCTGAGCGTACAGTTGTATCGAGAATAAGGCTGTTAAAATTATAAGTGATATTTTTTTCATGTGTTTTTATGCATTAATATATTTAAGGCCTGTTCAGCCTCCGCATAGCAACAATCAGTTACTAAATGAGTTTTGATTTGATGAATGAATATATTTCGGATTTCGGATGTTAGATTTCGGATTTCCGGATAGTACTGATTTATTCCCTACCTTGATTCCTGATTCTATATTCTTGACTCTCTTAATATATCTTTGCCGCAAATTAAATTACCATGATAGCCCACCACGTATTATTCTGGCTTAAAGCCGACACTACCGACGAACAGATAGCCTCTTTCCGTAAAGGCCTGCAATCGTTACAAGATATTGAAGTTATTAAAACCCTGCATATCGGCACCCCGGTAGCGTCTATTAACCGCCCGGTGGTTGATACTACTTATACATTTAGCCTCGTGATATTTTTTGATGATCTGGCAGGGCACGATGTTTACCAGGAGCACCCGGTACATAAAGCTTTCTTAGATGAGAACCGTGTTTATTTCGACAGGGTTGTTATTTATGATGCAGAGTAAGTAATTGTTTCTATTTGTCATTGCTGCTATAGCGTGGCAATCTCGTCGTAGGCATTATTCGATATGCAGAGCTACGAGATTGCCACGTCGTTCCTCCTCGCAATGACAAAATTCAGGAATGTCCCGATTCCTGACTCTCGATTCCTGATTTCCTCAACAACTATATTGTAAAAAACATAGCAACCGCAGCACCACCCATTACAATAAAGGTAACCCAGAGCAGAATTTTTGATGTCAGTCTGCTTTTATATTCGCCCATAATATCGGCACGGCACATAATTTTGATGATCAGGAATAGTAGCGGAACAGCAGCTACGCCATTTAGCACGGCGGTATATACAAGGGCTTTAACTGGATCTATGCCTATAAAATTAATGGCCAGGCCAATAAGCATCGCCACAATAATTACCCCGTAAAAACCTTTTGCTTTCCTGAATTTAAGGTTAAGGCTGGCTTCCCAATCAAAAGCCTCGGCAACAGCATAAGCCGCCGAGCCAGACAGCACCGGCACCGCCAATAAACCCAAACCAATAATACCGATCGAAAAAATCAACTTCGACAAATAACCCGCATGGGGGAACGAGTGTACCAGCGGTTCTAAAGCCCTGGCAGCATCGGCAGCAGTTTTAATATCCTTTATACCGCTGTTGTGCAAAACGGTAGCGCCAACCAGTAAAATACACCAGGTTGTAATTTCGGAAACCAGCATACCGAAGGTGTTATCCTTCCACATTGCATAAATAACAGGCCATGAAATGCTGCGCTTTTTAGCCTTCTCCTCCTCCACCTCCTGCGATGCTTCCCAGAAAAACATATAAGGGGTAATCGTAGTGCCGAACACGCCTGTGATGATGAATAGAAAAGCAAAGCTAAATTCGATATGTGGCGTTACGGTGGCTTTTAAAACAGTAGGCCAATCCTGATGAATAATAAATACCGTTATAGGATAAGCCAGCAGTGTTATAGCCAGCCATTTCAATATGCTCGAATAAACTTTGTAGTTGGTAAATATCTCGAGCAGTAAAATAACAATAGTAAATAGCAGCGTAAGCACTACAAAATGTACGGGCACCAACAACTGTGCTGCGGCTGCCATAGCACCAATATCAGCACCAATGTTAATGGTATTGGCAACCACTACCAAGCCAACCACAAGGTACAGCACAGGCTTGCTGTAATGCTCTTTCACCACTGCGGCTATACCTTTGCCGGTAACCAGGCCAATGCGCGCACAGGCCTCCTGTACAGCCATCATAAATGGCAACATGTAAAGGGCAGTCCACAATTGCCCGTAGCCAAACTGGGCACCTGTTTGCGAGTAGGTTGCTATACCCGA
Organism: Sphingobacteriaceae bacterium; assembly: GCA_903644075.1. Lineage (GTDB taxonomy): Bacteria > Bacteroidota > Bacteroidia > Sphingobacteriales > Sphingobacteriaceae > Mucilaginibacter. Next base: position 17,177 of record CAHJXH010000012.1, read on the forward strand.
TGGGTCATCATCGGCAGCACCGGTAGTAAGCCCGGGGCCAAGTACGGTTAGCCATTTCCAGATCGATTTTTTAGCAGGTTTTTCGGTTGTTGTTTTTAGGGGCATAGTACAACTTATAGTATTGGAGTAAGTTAGCTATTAAGCCGTGCTATAGCAAGGTTTAGTTAAAGGTTTAGTTATGAGTAAATAGTAGTGAGTTTTGAATTAGCAAATATTGAGTTGTTCTTTACTCGCTGATTCAAAACTCACAACTAATTAAAAGATTGCCTGAATTCTACAGGCGACATACCTGTTTTGCGTTTAAATATTTTATTAAATGATTGCGGATGCTCAAAACCCAACTGATACGCCACTTCGGCGATGGAAAGGTTACTGATGCTCAATACCTCTTTGGCTTTTTCTATCAGCTTGTTGTGGATATGCTGTTGCGTATTCTGCCCCGTAAGGGAACGCAGCATATCGCTCAGGTAATGCGACGAAACGTTGAGCTGATCTGCAATTTGCTGAACAGTAGGGATTCCACTTACTAATGCTTTTTCGGTATCGAAGTAAGTTGACAGCAATGCTTCTAATTTGGTTAGTAAATCATCATTAGCTGTTTTACGGGTAATAAACTGCCTGTTATAAAAACGCTTGCTGTAATTTAACAGCAGCTCAATCTGGTTAATCATTACATCCTGGCTAAAATAGTCGATAGCCGAATCCATTTCCATGTGGATGTTCTTAAATATCCCGATAATGATCTCCTTTTCTTTATCAGACAGATACAAAGCCTCATTAACCGAGTAAGAAAAGAAACCGAAACTTTTAATGCTTTTGCCCAATGGATTGTTAAGGATAAAATCGGGATGAAAGAGTAGTGTATAGCCCCCATAATCAGCCTCCTCTTCGGTTGCAGAAATAATTTGATTAGGCGAAAAGAATGATAAGCCGCCCTCATCAAAATCATAATAGCTTTGCCCGTATTTAACCTTGCCTTTAAAATTCTTTTTGTACGATACTTTATAAAAGTTCAATACCATACCTTTCGAAATCTCTGTAACATCACCCTTAACATCGGCATAATTTACAAGGCTAACCAGCGGATGCAGGGGCTTAGGCAAACCCAATGCGCGGTGCAGCTCGGAGATAGAGTTAAAGATGTGCGGCGTATTAGTTTCTGCTTTCATTAGTTTATTTTAAAAGCCCGAAATGCGGGATTACCGATTTTTCGAGCCAAGTTAAAAAATTTATAGGGCAACAGCCTTGTAAGGGCTCTCGAGGTTCAAATATTCAGTGAGGTATTTACGATAGGCTTCGGCACCTTGTTGTTGCCTTTGGGCATATATCCTCATTGCATCGTTGCCCGCAGGGTAAGTCAGTTTATCGTCTCCATCAGTAGCGGCTTCGTACACTACATCGGCTATTAAATTAGCTTCGGTAAATTCCATCAGTGTACCATCTGTAAAACCCTCCATCATCCTTGCCATGAGGGCGCTGTAGCTTTGGTCTTCCACTACTTTCATCACATTCATATAATTGCTTTTAATGCCTCCGGGGGCCACGTTTTTAATACCGATGTTAAACACAGCTAAGTCGTACGACAGGCTTTCGCTCCACCCTTCCAACGCCCATTTAGATGCATTGTATATAGATGATTGCGGGTACGACACCAGGCCGCACAACGAAGTAGTATTAATAAACAAGCCACCTCTTTGCTCTTTAAAATAAGGGATAAAGGCCTGTGTAACCCATACCACACCAAAAAAGTTGGTTTCAAACTGGCTCCTTACCTGCTCTTCGGTATATGATTCTAAAGGGCCAATTAAACCGTAACCGGCATTGTTAAACACCACATCAACCGGGCCCAGGCTAAGTGCCTTTTGTACCGTAGAATTAATCTGGGCTATATTCGTAACATCGAGCGGCAACAAGGTTACATTCTCTAATTTATTAAACTCAGTTTCTTTTTCGGGGTTGCGCATGGTGGCAATAACATGCCATCCTTTTGCCTGAAATAATTTGGCGGTTGCTTTTCCTAATCCGGCTGATGCGCCTGTAATAAAGATTGTTTTCATTTTTGTATCGTATTTTTTGTTTGTATTGAATGATACAAAGGTGCCAGGTATGGCAATGGCTCAATTATCCGGAACGGACTATGTTGTAGCCATAATGAAGCCGGGAAAGGAAATCTAGTTTTGAATAAGTGAGTAACCCCGCTCAAAAATCAGGAATCACTAATCACAACTAAATTTAAAATATATCTGTCGCTCCTTCGTCTTAAATATAACAGGTATAGCAAATGCGTTTTAATGCAATCGGCGTTTGGGTGTTTTTTATCGACGAAGGAAGGGCTGAATACGTCATTATAGAATGCGCGGCACGCGCGCACCAGCAAAAAGGCGTATTTTTACCCAAACGATCACTATGCAGAAAAAACAGGCTTTAAACCCGTAGGCGCCTGGCCGAACTTTTTCTTAAAGGAATGCGAAAAATGCGACAAGCTTTCAAACCCCAGGTCGAGGTAGATGGCTGAGGGCTTTTGGTGTTTGGTTTCGATGAGATATTTTGCTGCGCTCAGCCGCTTATCCTGCAGCCAGTGACGCGGCGGCGAACCGAAGGTTTTCTGAAAATCGCGTTTGAAACCTGCCAGGCTTCGACCGGTTAGCTGTGCAAATTTTTCGATAGGAACGTTGAAATGAAAGTTACTAAGCATAAACTTTTCCAGGTCGATCTTATAAGGTTCCGAAAAGTCGAACAAAAAATTGCGAAGCCCCGGCAGGGCAAGCAATAGTAATTTAATTCCTTCTTTCACTTTCAGGATGCCCATTTCGTCTGTCATGGCTGCTCCCGCACTTCGGGCGTATGGAATAATAGATTGAAAATACCCCTGCAGAAATTCGTTAGTTGGAACCAGGACGTTTGGCGGACCAATATATTTCTGGTCTGCTTCGAGTTTTTCTTCCAATACAATCTTGCGCAACAGGTCTTCCTGCAGGGATATAACGATTGTTTCATAGTTGCCTCCGGGTAACGGTGTTTTGGTGAGTGTACCCAGTTGATTTTTGCCGATCAGCAGCATTTCTCCTCCCATCATCGAAATGGTTTGCGCGGAGGTTTCCAGGATAAACTGCCCTGAAACCTGCAATACCAAGGTATGGTGGTTCCAGAAACATACTTTCTCTTTCCGCTCAGCAGAGAGATAAGAGTAGAAAATTACTCCTGGAAGAATTTCTGCCGGACTGGTCATTTAACGTTGTAAATAAGTGCCGCCAAGTATAGCGCCTACTGCAAAAGTAGTGTTTAAGGTATTCATTTCTTCGGGTGTAAATACAATATCCATCGCTGCAATATTTTCTGGCAAGCGCACCCTGCGGCTCATGCTTACTAAAGGCATAATAGTATCGCTTTGTGCATTAACCCAGGCAATGGCAATTTGTGTTGGCGTATAGCCTTTATCACTTGCCAATTGCTTTAAAACTTCAACTTTTTTGAGGTTGTGAATTAAATTTTCACCCTCAAAACGAGAGAAATGGTTACGGTGATCATTTGCTGCAAGCGGGGCTTTCATTTCACCAGTTAATAACCCTTCGGCAGTGTTAGCGAAGGCTATTACGTTAATGCCTAATTCTTTTGCTGTTGGCAGCAGTTCGTTTTCTATTTGGCGGTCGGCCAATGAATAACCAATTTCCAATGCGCTGATAGTGTGAGCGGCATTGGCTTTACGAAGTTGATCAGGCGTAATCTCAGATACACCGATATGGCGCACCTTGCCTTCTTTAATCAGGTCAGCAACTGTTCCGATGATGTCTTCCACCGGCACGCTGTTATCCATTCGGCATGGTTGGTAAAGGTCAATTGTTTCGATACCCAAACGGGTTAAAGAGTAGTTGATGAAATTTTTGATAGCAATTGGGCGCAGATCCAACCCCAGCCACTGGCCGTTGTGAAAGATGGCGCCAAATTTTACGCTGATAAAGGCATCGTCGCGCCTGCCTTTAATGGCTTTGCCCACCAGCATTTCATTATGACCGGCTCCGTAAAAGTCGCCGGTATTTAAAAAATTGATACCATTATCTAAGGCTTCGTGGATCGTAGCGATGCTTTCTGTTTCGTCGGGTGTAGGCCCGCCCCAGATAGAAGACATACGCATGCAGCCTAAACCAAGTTTAGAAACTAAAGGGCCATTTTGCCCCAATTGAATTTTTTCGATGTTTTTCATAATACAAAGATCAATGTTAAGAATGTGCACTAGTTGCTTCTACGGCTCAAATATTTTGCTTGTATGGCTCAATTGGGATAAGCGATTTGGATAGTAAGGAACGCACGTCACGCGCGCACTAACAGAAGCGCACCAGCAGAGTTAGTTATTGTGGATATGTTTATAATTTTATAGTGTTAAAGAACTGTCATGTCACTATTTTTAACTGTTCTTTAAATAACTGATTGTTTTCATTACCAGGAACTAATGCTTTGAAAAAAGTACTTATAACTGCTCTTTGCGGCGAAAATTAATGAGGTTTAAACCACCGGGTCGAAGTTCTTGAAAAGCACATGGTAATGTACGGTACTTGCGGCGGAAATAAATCCGTATTAAAAACAATACCAATGAAGAAGCGAAAGCGTATTCGTAAACAGTTAGAGAAAATTTATTCGAAGAACGAAACACAATTTTCAATAGCGGATCGGTTGTTATTTAAACTACTGATTTTCAGTTTGAGTAAAAGGAAGATGGTTGTATTAATAATCTTCGCGGTAAAATTATTTAAATGGTTAGTCAGTTTTATTTGCTCCGACTCTAGACCCGGTTCATTTTTATTTTGCCATGCATCAGAAACTAATTATAGATTATACTCTTATCAGGCAGCTTCAGCAGTATCCAGATAAGCTTTACCATGTTTATCAACAACCAAAAAAGAAATTCGGCAGTCCACAAATTGGAAAAGACGGCGTAAAATTAATGCGTAAAATAACCAGACCGGTTGAAAGGTTAAAAATCGTTCAAAAACAAATAAATAATTGCCTCAAGGAATATGATTTACCGGATTGTATGTATGGTGGCGTGTCCGAAAAAAACAATTTTGATAATGCCGTACCTCACAAAAGCAGCAGATATTTCCTTACTATTGATTTAAGAAATTTCTTTGGCAATATCACAAACGCCATTATTTATCAAACACTTATAAACAATAGATTTACGTGGAAGGAGGCAAGAGAAATTACAATTATTAGTACCTATAAAGGCTCCTTACCACAGGGGGCGCCAACATCAACCGTTTTGGCCAATTTATCATTTGCGCCAACGGCAATAATTCTAGAAGATTTTTGCCGAGAAAGAAACATCATATTTACTGTTTTTGTAGATGATCTCTCATTTTCTTCATGCCAATGTTTCGAACATGATATTCATGAAATATGTCAACTAATAAAGAAAGGTGGCTTTTTTGTGAATCATAAAAAAATACATTACAAAAAAAACTGTTGTGAGATAACAGGTTTATATGTTAAAAGAGGTAAACTTTCTCTTCATAAAAATATCCTTATTAATATTAATAAACCAGGAATTAAAGAATATATAAATTCAGTTAAAGATCAATACAATAAACACAAAAAAGCCGCCCTACTCTCTCGTAAAGCCGCTTAGTAGCCCGTAGGGAAACTTATCCCAACTATTGAACTTAGCGCTTATAATTACAGCCCCTTTACAATAGCCAGCGATTTTTCAACATGTTCGGTAGGCGAAATGTGATCGGTTTCTGATGAAAATACGGCTACAATTTTACCGTCTTTACCAATAACATAAGTGGTTCGCGGGATAAACCCGTGGTTAACTTCCATACCACGTATGTCTTTCACTCCAAGTTTTGGTGGGTTTGTAACAAGCCCGTATGTTGCTGCAATTTTGCCTTCAGCATCCGACGCAACCGCAAACTTGCCCGCGCAGTAATTCGGATCAGCAGAAAATGTATTCAGTCGCTGAATATCGTCTTCTGAAACACCGATAATGGTGGCACCCGCCGCTGTAAATTTTTCCTTCATTTCAGCAAAGGCATGTGCTTCTGCATCGCAGCCGCCGGTATAGGCAGAAGGATAGAAATAAACCACAACAGGCCCTTTAGCAAGAGACTTTTTCAATGAGAAATTAACTTCACTGCCCGCCAGGCTGGCTTGGGCAGTAAATGCCGGCGCTGCATCTCCTTTAGTTAACATCTTCGATTGGGCAACACCAGCCAATGTTGTCAGGAGTGACAGGCTGAAAATTAAAAAAGACAGGTAATAATATTTCTTGATCATGATTGATTGTTTTGATTTGTAAATGATGTTATTATCAAATTTACGATAGTATGCGCAATCAGGTTGCCTGTCATCAAAATTTTACTGCTTTACCTGATATATACTATCGCATATTTTCCAACCGGGACAAAACTTTACTTGAATAAGAATCACCGATAGGAATTTCCTTCTCCTCAACTTCCAGTGTCCGCGAGGTAAATGCTGTTACATAGTGAAGCGCAACAATATAAGACCGGTGTACACGGATAAAAGTGGTATTGGGCAGCGTTTCCTCAAATGAATTTAATGTTTGATGCGTGATCACTTTCTTATTCGGCATGTGGATTGAAACATAATCTTTCATTCCTTCGATCCACAGGATATCATGATGAAATATCTTAACCATTTTTTTATCAGATTTTACATACAAAAATGGCTGATCAAAGGCATTTAAAACCTGTGGGGCCGCAGTCAAGTTAGCTGAGGGCTTATATAACGATACATATTTTTGGATGGCTTTCAGAAAGCGATCAAAGGCTATTGGCTTCAACAAATAGTCAACAACATTGAATCCATAGCCCTCTACGGCAAATTCGCTGAAGCCGGTAGTCAGAATTACCGGCGGCAGGGCAGTTTTCGACCGTAGCAGTTCCATACCTGTAAGGTAAGGCATCTGAATGTCGAGAAATAACAGATCAACAGGTTGGCTTAACAACAGATTAAAAACCTCGGTGCCGTTTGTGCATTCGGCTACAACTTCCAGCGCATCAATTTTGGCGATATAGTCCAACAAAATTTCACGGGCCAGCATTTCATCGTCTGCAACTATACAAGTAATTTTTTTCATATGTTAACTTTTAGCAGGGCTTCAAATGTTTCGCCGGTGTTATATGCATTTAACTTAAAACGGTTAGGGTAGGTTAACTCAAGCCTGCGGCGGAAATTATTTAAGCCGATACCGGAAGCGGTAACGTTAGCTTTTTTTGCTTTGCTGTTCTCAATACGGTAATAAATTTCGCCTTCATTAATTTTAAGATCAATGGTTACCCAACCATGCCCTTCTTCTATGCCGTGTTTAAATGCGTTCTCTGCAAATGGTAATAAAAGCAAGGGCATAACCAATATACCATTAGCATTGCCTGTAACAGAAAATGAAAGGTCTAACCTGTCTGCAAAACGCAATTGCTCTATGCTCAAATAATTCTCCAGGTGCCTAATCTCGTCTGTTAACTGCACACGATCAGTGGTTACTTTTTGTAGCATATATCGCATAAGATCTGAGAGTTGAAGTACCAGTGGGCCCGCTTTGTCCGATCGCTTGTTAATAAGTGCGTATAAACTATTTAATGTATTGAAGAAAAAATGTGGATGAATTTGCGCTTTTAAAAAGTTAATTTCTGCTGCTGCTTTTTCCTGTTCTAATTCACGCAGTTTTTTTTCATTACGATAAGCAGACCGGATCAGCTCAAAAACAGTTACCATGGCAATAACCGGGTAACTTTCGACAGCCACGCGAAGTATACGCCCCGGTATCCAGAAATGCTTCACTTCTTTAGCATAACGCGCCGGATCATGGATTTTTTCCCAGGGAAGTATAAACTGATTAGTTAAAAAGCGTATCAGGATCGCTCCGGCCAATAATGTTAATGTTAATGTTATGGCATAGCTAATAAACCGCTTGGATACGTAAAATAACGGCAGTAACACATAAAGGTTAAAATAGGTGAGTAAAATAGTTACGATGATTGAGATACCACCGACATGGAACTGTATCTTGAAATTAAGTTCGTCTGTGTTTTGCCAATCGTAAATAATACCCAGGTAATAAATATAACCCACCCAAAACATAACATGCAGCGCAATAACACCAGCTTTACGGGTTGTTAACTTTAATTCCATAAATACAAACTTCTAATATTTAAAGCGATATTTCTTGTATTTCCGTCAACACCCTGTTTTTAACCGTCAACAGTTTCGCGGCTATAGCTAAACGATTAAGGCCACTTTGAGCACGATACGTCGAAAAAGAAAAATGCGGATCAGAATTACCTATTTATTTGCCTCAAAATAAAAAATATGAAAAGAGTGCAACATTCCTTTTTGCTGGCCTTAACCAGCATCTTATTCGTAGTTAACGCGTTGGCCCACGAACGATCTTTAGGCAAGGATACGCTTACTGCCCTACAGCAAAGCAAACCTTACAACAGAAAATTATCCCAAACCTTTCCCGAATTTACTTATGAATGTGCTGACGATTCAGCGTTAAGCCATTTGCGGGAAAAATATCACCTTAATACCGTAGCCGGGAAAGGAACGGATGTAGAACGGATTATTAAGCTGCTGGCGTGGCTTCATGAACAATTACCGCATGAAGATGGGCCGGCTGCTACTACGCTCACCGCAGAAAGTATGATTGAGAACTATCACAAAACGGGCCATTCGCAGGGTTGCTATGGACTTGCCATAAGCCTGAATGAAGTTCTTTTAAGCGTTGGTTATAAATCGCGCGTTGTTATTTGCTTTTCTAATCAATACCCGGCGCCTGCGGGAGGGCATGTAATTAACACGGTTTATGTGCCTTCATTAACTAAATGGATCTATATCGATCCACAGGAAAATACTTATATTAAAGATGAGAAAGGCAACCTGCTAAGTATAGCCGAAGTTAGGGAACGTTTAGTTAAACGCCTGCCTTTGATTTTAAACCCAACTGCTAACTACCACGGAGTTACAACAAAAAAATCGGAGTATTTAGATCAATTTATGGGCGAACATTTATATCGAATGATTTGCCCGGTTAATAGCGCTTACAATATGGAAACGCGGGATGGTAAAGAAATTAAGTATGTAGAGCTATTGCCATACGGAAGTATCGAGCCGCCATCAGAAATGGTAGAAACACAATTTACCAAAACACAATCTGTTATTTGTTACCATACCAGTAATGACCAGTTGTTCTGGCAATCACCCATCGAAGTGTGTACTCCTCAACCTGGTAAGGTGCAAAAGTCCGCCAAGTAGTAGCTGCTTGTATTTCGGCCCTAATTGACACCTTTAGTACAGGCCCTCATGGCATTAATATAAATTCCTCTAAAAAGCAAAAGCCTCAGATCTTTCGATCTGAGGCTTTTGCTTTTTAGTAGCCCGTAGGGGAATCGAACCCCTGTTTCTAGAATGAAAATCTAACGTCCTAACCCCTAGACGAACGGGCCTTGTTTGAGTCTGTAGTATTGAGTCAAAAGTTTAAAGTATTTACAAAGCCGACTCAATGACTTTGAACTTTTAACTATCAACTTATTATAGTAGCCCGTAGGGGAATCGAACCCCTGTTTCTAGAATGAAAATCTAACGTCCTAACCCCTAGACGAACGGGCCTTTTATTTTTGATTTAAAAGGCTTTAGTGTTTTATTCAGCAGTAAAAATAACCGGTGAATATTGACTAATTACTACACTTTTAAAGAACTGTTTCCCTTATTTTGGGATTGCAAAGATATAAGTTTGAATTATAAATTAATAATCGAATTGAAAAAAAATTTCAAACTTACTTTACAACTATAAAAAAGGGTTAAATAGCTACCCAAACGGTATCTAAAAACCACTTTTTGCTGTCATAAAAATCTTTCACGGGTTTAAAACATGCAGCGGTAGCCATTTTGCGGGTTTGCTCAAGGGTGTATTTCTGCGATACTTCCATGTAGATATACTCATCCTTAACAAAATTGAGCTCCTGACCACCAACGTTTACCTGCTGATCTTTTAAACTAATCAGGTAGCTTTTGCAAGCGCCGGTTTCAGGGTCGTAGGTTGGATAATGGTCAAACTGGTTAGTATCAAAATCAGCCTCCAGCTCGCGGTTAATGCGATTGAGCAGGTTTATGTTAAACTGCTTAGTGATGCCTTGCTTATCATTATAAGCATCCAAAATTACTTTTGGGTTCTTTTTCAGGTCGATGCCAATTAAAGCCATATCACCTTTAGAGAGATGCATGTGCAGTACCTTGCAGAAATCTTCGGCCTCATGCACCGGCATATTGCCAATGTTAGAGCCCAGGAAGAGCACCACGTTACGTTTATCAGATCCGGCGGCTGCTTGCTTCAGCATTTTAAAATATTCGCCCTGCAGGCCTTTAATCTGCAAACCGGGCAGTTGAGCAGGTAGCGTCTCATTTAAAGAATCGATCACATGGCCTGAGATATCTATAGGAAGATAAGTAAAATCAACACCGGCATCCAGCAAGCCTTTCAACAAGTGGATCGATTTGGTGGCATCACCCGCTCCTAATTCAATCAGGTTAAAGGGCGAACCATCAGCCTTAAGTGCTTTTACCAAGCCTGCGGTTTGCTCTTTAAATATCTCCATCTCGCAATCGGTTGGGTAATATTCGTCGCAGTTCATAATGTCCTGAAACAGCTCGTCGCCGCGGGTATCATAAAAATACTTGGCATCGAGGTGTTTGGGGGTAGCTGTGAGGCCGCTAATTACATCGTCATAAAACTGACTCGTTGCGGTATCCATAGCGGTGATAGGTTCCTGGGTTTTCAATTGGGTAGCTTGCATTGTTATAAAAATTATCTGGCCAAACGGATACCATTAAACAGCCAGCGCATACTCGGGTGAAAAAAATTGCGATAAGTTGGGCGGCTATGCCCCGGCGGCGTACCTTCTGATGCTCCGCGAAGCACTTTCTGGCTCACCATAAACTTGCCATTATATTCGCCAATGGCTCCGGGAGCCTTGGCAAAACCGGGATAAGGCAGGTAGGCGCTCTCGGTCCACTCCCAGCTTTTACCCCATTTAAATTTATCAGCAGCAGCCTCCCACTCAAACTCGGTTGGCAGGCGCAGGCCTTTCCACGAGGCATAAGCATAGGCTTCGTAGTAACTGATGTGCATTACCGGCTCATCCAGATTTAGTGGCTCTAAACCGCGGAAGGTATAGTTGTGCCATTGCTCATCTATGAGGTGCCAGTAAAGCGGCGCTTCTATTTTATTGGTCTTTACCCAATCCCAGGCTTCGGCATGCCAGTAGCGGAAATCATGGTATCCGCCATCGTTAATAAAGGCCAAATACTCTTCGTTGGTCACTTGGTTAGGGCTTATTTCGTAGGCATTTAGGTAAACTTTATGTCGGTTCAATTCATTGTCGAAGCTGAAACCTTCCCCTTCAAAACCAGCTTCATAAACGCCTTCCGGCATCCCGATGAATTCATCAGCAACATGCTCTATTTTGGACGAAGCATAGTTTGGATCGTAAGCAGGGAACAATGGGTTATGACCGAGGATATATTTAATATCATAGTAAAGTAATTCCTGGTGCTGCTCTTCGTGGTTAAAGCCAAGGGTCAGCAGTTCTTTTACGTCAGCCGATGGTTCTTCGGCCAAAAAGCGGAACATGGCTTCATCAACATAAGCCCGATATTTGTAAACATCCTGAACGGTTGGGCGGCTTAGGTTACCCCGATCTGTGCGGATTACGCGTGCGCCTACAGTTTCGTAATAGCTATTGAAAACGTAATTGTATTCTGAATTAAATTCCTGGTAACCCATAAAATAGGGTTTCAGGATAAAAGTTTCGAAAAACCAGGTGGTATGCCCCAGGTGCCATTTAGGCGGGCTCACATCCACAATGGGTTGCACCACGTAGTCTTCGGTTTGCAGCGGACTACAGATGTTTTCGCTTCGCTGCCTTACTTTTTTATAACAGTCGCCTAATACGCTCATTGCTTTTATTTGCTATCCAAATATCGTTTAAGGTCTGAAATTGTTTTAATCTTTAAGTCATCCGCTTGTTGTTTTCTCATCATCAAAGCGTATGCATTGTTAAAGCCAATAGGCATCAGCCACTTCAGCCCGTACTTTTTTTCAAACTCGGCTTTTACGTACTGGTAAGTTTTATTTTTATCGGTCGATAAAGAATCGACCACTTTTTGTTTGGGTTGAAGCATCACCAGTAAGCCTGTTCCTGTGTATTCGGGATACAGGTCGATTTGGTTATTAGTCAGCGCATCAAAGCAGATCTTGGTACCACCCAGTCCGGTTTTGGTTGATACCCGGTAATCGGTATACCCTTTAATCAGCATGCTGTACATCTCGCCAAGGATATATTGCTCGCCAAAAATTTTGGAACCGATACGCACCACATCACCCGAGCCATTACGATCCGGTTTATATAAATGTTGAGCCACCAGAAAATCTTTAGCCACTTTTTCAGGAGTTTCGTGCAGATAATCGGTGCGATAGTTTAACGTGGTCATGATAGAATCATTGATATGGCCAGCCAGCAGGTTTAAAGTTCTTTCAAGATCAGGAAACTTCTTTAAAGCATCTTCCCTTACAACCGGAGCAGCATAGTAAGGTGGGAATATCGCTTTGTCATCATTTAACACAACGAGGTTAAAAGCTTTCAACCGGCCATCGGTAGAGTATCCGCTGATGACATCCAGTTCTTTTTGATATGCGGCCTTATACATTACTGCGTCGCTGATCACCAATGTGTGGATCTTTAAACCGTATTTCTGCTTAAGGCCAAGGTCGCCATCCTGCCTCCCCATAAACTCTGGAGTAAACCCTGCTTTGAGTTTACTGCCATAAGCGGACGGGACAAGATAGATAACGGATAACAGAACAAGGATTATGGGAAGAACCCGTACAGCCACTTTAAGCTTCTTTACATTCAGTTTTTGCACAAGCGATAACAAGAAATCAAATACAATAGCCAGCAGGGCAGCAGGGATAGCCCCCGCCAAAATCATATTAGTATTATTAAGCGAGATACCGCCGAAAATAAACTCGCCTAAGCCACCGGCTGCAATGAGCGAGGCCAAGGTTGCCACGCCAACATTAATTACCGCAGCGGTACGGATACCGGCCAAAATCACCGGCATAGCTAATGGCAGCTCAACACGTGACAAGATCTGTTGCTTACTCATACCCATAGCCTGGGCAGCTTCTTTAATAGTAGGATCAACCCCGGTTATACCGGTGAAAGTATTTCTTATTACGGGAAGCAGTGCATAGATCAATAAAGCGGCTATAGCAGGTTTAGGGCCGATACCTAGAACCGGGATCATAAAACCCAATAGCGCAATACTTGGTATAGTTTGCAATACACCGGCAATCCCTAATACAATGCCCGAAAATTTTTGCCTGCGGGCAATGAAAATCCCCAACGGCAAGCCAATTATTATCGCCAATAACAAGGCTATAAACGTAAGCCCGATATGCTCCATCGTCTGCGTCAGCAGTTTATCCGACTGCTGCTGCATAAATTCCCACAGAGTTTGTTGATGTTCATTCATACCTGCGGGCGTTGTTGATATTGGTGAAAAGCCGACATCAGCTGCTCAAACGTAACTGTTTTAGTTCCGTCGGCATTATGGATGGTTAGTTGCTGTTGAGTTTGATTTTCGAAAGCGGCCAAACTTGCCCAAACGCTGGTGTTTTGATTCAGCGTGGATGATATGGATGCCAAGCCGCCTTCGGGCAACCTATCCCATAGGTTACCTATAGTCACCGTTTTAAATTCGAGCTGTACGCGCTGTGCATCTAAAAATTGTTTCACAAAATCGTTAGCCGGATTAAACAATAACTCTTGCGGCGTGCCGATTTGCACGATGTGCCCCTGATCCATCAAACATATGCGATCTGCCAGTTCAAATGCTTCCTGCACATCGTGGGTTACCATGATAATGGTTTTGCGGGTCAGCTCGTCCAGGTCTTTAAATTCGGATTGAATTTTAGCACGGGTAATATTGTCCAGCGCACCAAAGGGTTCATCCATTAATAACACAGCAGGATCGGCAATTAGTGCACGCGCCAGTCCCACTCGTTGCTGCTGGCCACCGCTTAGTTGCGATGGGTATTTATGCAAGTTATCTGCAGGCAAATGCAATTTTTCTAAAAGCTCGTTAGTACGGCTCTGTATTTTGGCGGCATCCCATTTTAGCAAACGAGGCACAATGGCAATATTTTCGGCAATGGTATAATGCGGAAACAGGCCTGTATTTTGCAGCACGTAGCCTATACCGCGGCGCAAATTCTCAGGTGATTGATCTTTGATATTTTTCCCATCGAAGAAGATTTCGCCCGATGTAGGCTCTATCAGCCTATTCAGCATTTTAAGTGTTGTGGTTTTACCGCAGCCGCTGGTGCCCAATAGTATCAAATTTTCGTGCTCATTAACTTCGAACGAAATCTGATCTACCGCCTTAAAATCACCGTAATGCTTGCTGAGTTGTTGTACCGAAATCATGCTCACCTCTTACTCCTCTATCTTCAAGAATAAATTATTCAATGATTCCGAATAGGTTGGGTGTGCAAACACGCAATACCTAATCCTATCGTAAGTGATGCCGCCCTCCATGGCCATTTGTAGTACCGACATAATTTCGCCACCTTCTTCGGCCAAAACTGCTGCACCTAAAATCTCTTTGGTTTTAGTATTAACAACAGCTTTCATCATCCCGCGGGTATCACCTACCTCAATGGCACGAGCTACGTGCTTCATGGGCAGTATGGCTATTTTAATATCATAACCCTGTTCACGGGCCTGCTTTTCAGTCAACCCTACACGGCCCAGTTGCGGGTCGGTAAACATGCAATATGGTAGTGGACGATCTTTTGTATTGTAGTTGGTTCCTTCTATCAGGTTGCGGTAAACTATGGTATAATCGTTATAGGCAATATGCGTAAAAGCAGGGCCGCCGTTAACATCCCCTAGAGCATAAATACCGGGCACATTGGTTTCCAGTTTATCGTTTACTTTGATGAAGCCTTTTTCATCCAGCTCAACACCGGCTTTATCCAGTTGCAAAGCTTCTGTTAAAGGCTTACGGCCTGCAGCTAATAAAACATGTGAGCATTTAAATTCTTTTTGCTCACCGCCCACAACTGCCGAAGCTTTTATCCCATCAGCAGTTTTTTCGAAGTTATGAACCTCGGCTTCGGTATAAATATCCAGGCCTTCCTCAACCAATATCTTTTTAAGCTCGTTGGATACATCCTCATCTTCCTTAGCCATAATGCGCTTGCCTCGTTCCAGCACAGAGATTTTACTCCCAAAACGGAGGAACATCTGTGCAAACTCCAAAGCCACATAATTACCGCCGATAATGAGGATATGCTCGGGCACTTCTTCCAGGTCAAGAATTGTGGTCGATGTCAGATAATCAATATCCTTTAAACCATCTATATCCGGGATCACTGGCGTTGCGCCGGCGTCCAGGAAAATCAGGTCGGCTGTTACTTCGTCTTCGCCGCCATCGTTCAGTTTTATTTTAATGGTTTTGGAGCCGGTAAAAGAGGCTTCGCCAAATAGCAGATCGAGGTTTTCGGTTTTCTCAATCGCTTCCTGCCCGCCATTGCGCGACTTTAACACAATCTCGTCCTTACGTTTCTTAACCTGCTTCATATTGATATGAAAGCTATCGATAGTAACACCCAAATCGGTACAACGTTTAGCCAGGTAAGCTGCCTTAGCCGATGCTACCATTGCTTTGGTTGGCGTACAACCATCGTTAACACAGGTACCGCCTATCCAGCGCTTTTCTATCATCAGGGTTTTTTTGCCGGCATTAGCCAGCTTTCTGCACAAGGGCGAACCTGCCTGCCCGGCACCTATTACAATAGCATCATAATGCTTCATAATTATTCGGTTACTTTAACGCCTTTCCAAAAGGCAACATAATCTTTAATCTGGCTGGCGGCTTCTTTAGGTTCCGGGTAAAACCATGCGGCATCTTTATTTTGCTGGCCATCTACATTTAAAGTATAGTATGAAGCCAGGCCTTTCCATGGGCAGGTAGTATGCGTTTCAGAACTTTGCAGGTATTCTTTTTTTACGCTTTCTAAAGGGAAATAGTGGTTGTTTTCTACAACTATGGTGTCATTACTTTCGGCAATAACTTCATTGTTCCAGGTTGCTTTCATGTTTTTTATTCTTAGGGTTGGATGGTTGATATATAAAGATACACTTTCTTTTTATGACATATTATGATTTTAAGAAAGCTCCCTTTTTTAACGTTTAAACCAGGCAAAAGTTTAAATAATAGCCCTTTTGCAGTTTTTCACAACAGCAGGTTGTTATTCTTTACTTATTCGTTTTTAATATTTAACGTTACGTGTTCAAACGCCGATCCATCTATCATTTCCAGGTAATTTAATTGTCAACTTAATAAAATTAAGCACTGGTTAAATCCAAGTGCCAACCTATACCGTATCTAATAAAACATTCAAGATGTTGTTATGACTGTAGACGTAGCTTATAAAGTAAAAAACATAGCGGGCAATATTCGCCGCATCAGAGAGGGTAAGGGATATACGCAAGAGTATCTTGCCATGAAATTGGGTATCTCACAAAACGCTTATAGCAAAATAGAGTTGGGTATACCAAAATTACGCTTGAGCGCCTTTTCCAGATTGCCAAAATAATAGAAGTAGAAGTAGTTACCCTGATGGGCGATGCTAAACCATCTTTAACGGTAGAGCAACCGCGTGCCGTTTCCTTGTAAATAGCGTAGTATATTTGCAGCCTTAACAGCTGCAAATATGACTCACGATCTCTTAATTACATCAACCGAAAACTTTGTTAAAAAAACCTTAGCCGGCGCCGAATCGGGGCACGACTGGTGGCATATTTTACGTGTTTGGAACAATGCTAAGCGTATTGCCCAAACCGAGGATGTAAACATGACCATTGTGGAACTCGCTGCCCTGTTACACGATATTGCCGACAGTAAGTTTAACAACGGCGATGAAGAAATCGGCCCGCAAACAGCGGCTAAGTTTTTGCGCGAGATTGGTGCGGAAGAACACGTAATTGAACAGGTGGCATTGATCATCAAACACCTGTCATTCAAAGCCAGCTTCGACGGGCAAACATATTTCTCTAACGAACTTGCCGTAGTACAAGATGCCGACCGCCTTGATGCTATTGGCGCTATTGGTATAGCGCGTGCATTTACCTACGGTGGATACAAGAACCGCGAAATATACAACCCCGAAATTAAGGTTGATTTAAACCTCACCAAAGAGGCTTATAAAAACAGCACCACCCCTACCATTAACCATTTTTACGAAAAGCTTTTATTGCTGAAAGACAAGATGAATACCAGCACGGGTAAACAGCTGGCGCAAAGTCGGCACGATTTTATGGAACTGTATCTGCAACAGTTTTATAACGAATGGGATGGCAAGTTATAATTAATGCAACATTGTAATTTTTAGATAAGTCTAAAAATTATTTTAGATTAATTTAATTTATCTATCTTTGTATAGATGAGGTTATAGCCTTACGCAAAACATTTGTATTAATTTCGCGCAACAGAAGCTTATGATTAGAAAAATACTTTTATTAATATGCTGTTTTTCAGCCATGAAAAATCTTCAGGCTCAGGACACACTGAAACAGCAAAGGTTTAACTTTCACTTCCAGCAAACGGTTATTACCCAAAGTAAGCCGGGCTTTAGTGCCGATTACAGCGGGCAAAATAGTTTATCAACCGCTAAAGAAACGCAGACCTCATTAACCACTACCCTATTTGGCGGTGCAAGGTTATGGAAAGGTGCCGAAGCGTATTTTAACCCCGAAATGTCTGGCGGGGCGGGTTTAAGTAAAACCTTGGGCGTGGCCGGTTTCCCGAATGGAGAGACATTCAGGGTTGGGCAGGCTGAGCCTAAGATCTATATCGCCCGTTTATACCTTACCCAGAATTTTGAGTGGGGCAAAGAAAAGGATACTATAAAGGACGATCAGAACCAATTGGCTGGCTTAAAAAGTAAACGCTACCTCTCATTCACTGCCGGTAAATTCGGTATGGCCGATTATTTTGATGGCAACGCTTTCAGTCACGATCCGCGCACCCAGTTCATGAACTGGTCGCTGATGAGTAATGGCGCCTGGGACTATCCCGCCAATACCCGCGGCTACGTAATTGGTTTATATGCCGAATTAGGCCAACCTACCTGGTCGCTCCGCTTTGCTTATACCATGGTAACCACCACCGCCAATGGTGCAATATGGGATGCCAAGATCGGCAAGGCCAATTCGCAAACCCTCGAATATGAAAAACGCTACGGCGATGGCGATAAAAAAGGCACTTTCCGTGTGTTAGGATTTTTAAACAATGGAAAAATGGGAAGCTACAAAGATGCATTAACGCTCTCGCCCATCAATCCGGTAGTAGATACCACCCAGCGTTACGGCCGCCATAAATACGGCTTCGGTTTAAATGCCGAGCAAAACATCACTAAAGATTTCGGCGTATTTGCCAAAGCCAGTTATAACGATGGCAAAACCGAAACCTGGTTCTTTACTGAGATCGACAGATCTATAAGCTTTGGCGGTGTATTAAAAGGACAATCGTGGAAACGTAAAAACGATGAGATAGGCCTGGCCTTTGTAGGCAACGGCATCTCAAAAGATCACCGCGATTATTTGGCTGCAGGTGGTTACGGTTTCATCATCGGCGATGGCAAATTAAACTACAGCACGGAGATGATTGCCGAGCTTTACTACAAACTGGATGCTTTTCAGGAGAAGTTTTTTATCACCCCCGATTATCAATTTATCATGAACCCGGCTTACAACAAAGACCGCGGACCGGTGAATGTATTTTCGGTGAGGGCACATATAGAGTTTTAAGCCCCCTAACCCCCTAAAGGGGGAACAAAAAGTTTTATAACAAGAAAGGCTGCGATAAATCGCAGCCTTTCTTGTTATATTTTACATTCCGTCATTCAGTCCTGCTCCCCCTTTAGGGGGCTGGGGGGTTATTTTGCTCTTACGTAAGCAAGCTTCTGCTCTCTCTTCTTTTTATTGGCCATAATTACGCCCACACCACCAGCTAAAAATAAAAGCCCGGTAAATACTGATAACAACATGGTAGCAATATTTACCTGATCAAATATAAATATGCCGATTAATATGATAACAACTCCTATTGGTAACAGGATATAGTTTGATTTCTTCATAATATCAATTTCGTTGATGTTTATATGTTAAACGTATTCTTAACACAAATGTAATGTACTCATTATATTATGACTTTGAGAATAGAATGTGAAAAGAGAAGCGAGAGATAAGAAACAGGAACCAAGACGCTTAACCCTATAAATAAGAAAAGCTGCGAATTATCATAGCCTTTCTTATTTTTATCTTGTCTCTTAGCTCTTGTTTCTTGTCTCTATAACAAACTATGCATGTGGAGCGTGATCATTTATAAATCTTTGGCCTGTGCGTTTTCGGTCTGATATATTGAAGGTAATACCGATCATAAACAATACAAATCCGGCAAATACCGGCCACGGGAACGAACGGATCCCGTTAATATAAACCCCTCTTACATGCGAATCCACGGCGTTATCCTGGTTTACATGCCCAAATACAAATAACCCTGCGATCATAATCACAACTCCTGCTACTAACAGAATATAGCTTGCCTTTTTCATAGTGGTATTTTATTATTTATTAATACA